>CALUXH010000090.1 GCA_944324695.1 uncultured Elusimicrobiales bacterium
TGCTGCTTTCTTCGGGTAACCATGACTGCACGCTGTGCAGCAAATCCAACAACTGCAAATTGCAGAAGCTGGCCAAGGATATGGACGTAACGGAAATCCGTTTTAAATCCAAAAAGCTGGACAGCCATAAAGACGCCACCTCTCCCGCCCTGGTGCGCGACCACAGCAAATGCATCCTGTGCGGCAACTGCGTGCGCATCTGCAACGAGGTGCAGGGCATCGGCGCCATTGATTTCGCGTTCCGCGGGTTTAAGTCCAAAATCGCCACCGCGTTTAACAAAGAACTGGGCGAAAGCCACGAATGTGTGGCCTGCGGCCAGTGTGCGCGCGTGTGCCCCACGGGGGCTTTGATGCCGAACTCTTCGGAAATTGAAGAAGTGTTTAAAGCCATCAACGACCCCAAGAAAAAAGTGGCCGTGCACATCGCGCCGGCCGTGCGTGTGGGACTGGGCGAAATTTTCGGCCTGCCCGCCGGGGAGCCTATTGACGGCAAAATCGCCACCGCGCTGCGCATGCTGGGCTTTGACTATGTATATGACACAGCCTTCGCGGCGGATTTGACCATTGTGGAAGAAGCAACGGAATTTTTAGAACGTTTCAAAAAAGGAACCAACCTGCCGCAGCTGACCAGCTGCTGCCCCGCGTGGGTCAATTATGTGGAAAAATTCGCCCCTGAATTTATCCCCAATCTGTCCACCGCGCGTTCGCCCATGCAGATGATGGGGCCGATCCTCAAAGCCGATTTTGAGGATAAAGGCGGCAAACGCGAAGACCTGGTGGTCGTGGCCGTTATGCCGTGCTCGGCCAAGAAAGCCGAGGCCAAACGCGGCGAATTTTACGTCAACGGCAACCCCGACACGGATTACGTGGTGACCACCGTCGGACTGGCGCGCATGATTAAAGAAGCCGGCATTGATTTTGTGAACCTGGAAAACGAATGGTTTGATATGCCTTTCGGCACCAAGACCGGAGCGGGCGTCATTTTCGGCGCGTCCGGCGGCGTGATGGAAGCCGCTCTGCGCTACGCCGTGGCGGAACTGGACCCCGAAAATGCGCGCAGCGTCAAATTTTCCAGTCTGCGCGAAAGCAAAGTGTTTAAAGAAAAAACCGTGGTCATCGGCGACAAAAAGATACGCTGCGCCGTGGTCAGCGGGCTGAAAAACGCGCGCAAACTCTTAGACGACATCAAAGCCGGCAAGGATAATTACGACTTTATTGAAGTCATGTCCTGCCAGGGCGGCTGTGTGGCGGGCGCGGGTCAGCCGCAGTTTGAAGGCTGGGCCCTGCGCAAAACGCGCGCCGAAGGTCTGTATAAAGAAGATACCGAACTGGCCTACAAGTCGCAGGACAACAGCGGCGTGCAGGCTTTGTACGGACGTATTTTGGACAAAATCGGCGGCCCGGTGGCGCACAAGTTGCTGCACACGCATTACAAGTCCAAAAAATACCAAGATTAAACTGACCTTATAGTCCCAAAACCCCCGCTCAAAAAGCGGGGGTTTTGGCGTCTTTCGGCCTGGATAAAGGAATTTATACAATATACATATGAGTTTTAAAGGGTTTTTGGCCGCGCTGGCCACTTCTTCTACTTTTGGACTAATACCGCTGTTTACGTTGCCGCTGATGGCTGCGGATATGAAGTTCCCTTCCATTTTGTTTTACCGTTTTAGTATTGCCGCACTGATGCTGGGAGGCATTTTGCTCTTTAAACGTCAAAATTTGCGTGTGACCCGTACCCAATTATGGACGCTGGCGGGGCTGAGTCTGTTTTATGACGGATCGGCGGTATTTTTGCTGTGGTCGTATCGTTATCTGGCCAGCGGCGTGGCGACGACGATTAATTTTTTATATCCCGTTTTCGTTATGTTGATTATGATTTGGGTGTTTAAAGAGAAAAAATCTCTTTGGACTTTTGTGGCGTTGGGACTGGCTTTTGGCGGGGTAGCGGTGCTGTCCGTGGGCGGAGGAACGGGCGGGCGCCCCAGCCCGCTGGGGATTTTGATAGATTTGTGTTCCGCACTTTCGTATGCCTTGTATATTGTGTGGGTAAACCGCTCCTGCGTCAAAGACTTGGGACTTCTAAAGTTGAATTTCTATATTTTTCTGTTTGCCGCGGCGGGACTTTTGCTGCTGGCGCTGGGTACGGGGCAGTTCCAGCGCGTGCCGGATTGGCGCAGCGACGTCAACCTGACCTTGCTGGCCTTGGTGTGTACGGTAACTTCTAATCTCACGCTGGTGTACGCCATTAAACATTTGGGGTCAACCCGTACGTCGGTGCTGGGGGCCATGGAATCCGTCACCGCCGTATGTGTGGGCGTATGGGTGTTTGGGGAGCCGTTTACGCGTACGGTGGCTTTGGGAATAGGGCTTATCGTGCTGGCGGTGCTGACGGTGGTGCTTTCCCCGTGGCTGACGCCTTTTTTCCGCCGTTTTAAGTATTTTTACGTTACGGAAGTGCTGGGGCGGCATAAAACGCTTAAAGCCCCGCGGTAAAAACACTTTTGTTTTGCTACAATATAAAAAAATCCCCTGTAAAAGGAGAAAAAATGAATAAAGACGGAATCGTGCATAAAATCATGCTGGGCATTTTTTTGGTGGTAGGTTTCGGCGTGGCGTTTATGTGGCCGCAGTGGCAGAAAAAAATAGACATACGTTATGCGCAGCAGGCTGCGCAGACCGCCAAAGAGCTGGCCGCCGCGGAGCAGGCTTTTTTTGCGAAAAATGGTTTTTATACGGCGGATTTCACGCAGTTGGACCTGGATCCGGGATGCCCGGTGTCGGTAAAGGACGGCCAGAGCGTGCTGCACTGCCCTCATTATGATTTTACGCTGGCAGAAGCCGACATCCTGCGCGTCAGCAATACCCGGTATCCGAAATGGTTTACCGTGGAGCTGGAAAGCGGGGAAATTACCTGCAATCATGAGGACGGCTCTTTGGCCGGTGCGGCGATTTGCTCCAAGATGGATTTATAAGTTGTATCCGGAGGGATGTATATGAAAAAACTTTGTATGGGGCTGCTTGTATTGCCGCTTCTGTTTGCCTGCGGTACCAAAGTGGAACGTCTGAATACGCATGAAATCAAAGACGTCAGCGGCCGCTGGAACGACACCGATTCGCAAATGGTGGCCCAGGAAATGATTAATGATTGTTTGAATTCCGGCTGGTATAACAAGGCTACTCTGCGTCTGGGCAAAGAACCTACGGTGATTGTCGGCAGCGTAACCAATGACAGCATGGAGCATATTAACACCAATGCGTTTGTGGAAGAAATGCAGCGCGCGCTGATTAATTCGGGCAAAGTGACGTTTGTGGCCAGCGCCGATGAGCGCGGTGAAGTGCGCCAGGAAAGGCTGGAGCAGGACGAGTTTGCTTCCGAAGAGACGCGCAAAGCTTTCGGGCGCGAAGTGGGCGCCGACTATATGCTCTCGGGCGTGCTGAATTCTATTGTGGATTCTCAGAGCAAAGAAGCCGTGGTGTTCTATCAGGTCAACATGAAACTGATTGACATTGAAACCAACCAAATCGTCTGGAACGGCCAAAAACAAATTAAAAAGTACGTAAAAAGAAGCAAAGTAAGCTGGTAAATTTATGAAGGCGCGTTGGTTTACGCTGTTGACGGTGCTTTTGTGCTGCACGGCGTGCGGCGCGCCTTCTTTGCGCCATAAAAAAGAGGTTAACGAGCTGCTGGCCGCGGGGGAGTTTGCCACCGCGCAGCAAAAACTGGAAGACGCAAAAAACAAAGAATATTCCAAACGGGACTTTCTGCTGTACTATTTGGATACGGCCGCCGTATTGCATGATGCGGGGCAAAGCGGGCCCAGCGACGCGCGGTTTGCTCTGGCGCAGGACCGCATAGACGAGCTCTTCACCCAAAGCATTACCGCACACGCCGGGCAGTATCTGATTAATGATTTAACTGTTCCTTACCAGCCTGCCCCGTACGAACGAGCCCTAACCTATTATTACCGCGCGATGAATTTTTTGGACCGGGGTGATGTGTCCGGCGCCCTGGTGGAAGCAAATAAAGCCGTCTTTTATTTGGACCGGCTGCGCGGCAGTAAACAAAAAGGCTGGAGGGATGACCCCTTTGTGCAATACTTTTCCAGCCTGGTGTTTGAATCCGCCGGCAAATTGGATGACGCACGCATTGCGCGTACACACGCTCTGAACGCCTATGCCGCGTTAAATGGGGCGGGCGGTTTGACCGTAAGTCCTGAATTTGAAGCGCCTGTTAAAAACTGGGGAGAAGTGGTGTTGGTGCACGCCAACGGCGTGGTACCGCTGAAGATCAGCCGGACTTTTCAGGTGGCCTGGGGGCGTTTCTGGCCGCTGATACAAACTTTGGAAGAAGGGCGGGATATTGACCCTGCCCTTCAGAACGCCATTATGGCGGGACTGTTGGGCAATTCCATTACCGTGGCTTACCCCGTATTGCAGGCGCAGCCGTATATCATCAAAACTTCCGAAGCCGTTACACGGGACGGCCGTGTATACAGCACCCAATTAATGGGTGATGTGTCCGGCGCGGCGGAAACGGATTTAAAAGAAAATGAAGCCGCCACTTTGCTGCGCCTGGCCTTACGTGCGGCGGCCAAACGCGTGGCGGCGGTGCAGGCGGGGCAGGCCGTCGGTAATGCTACGGACAATGATTCCGCGGGAAGCCTGACGGAAATACTGGTAGGCGTTTTAGGGGCGGTCACGGAAAAGGCCGACACCCGCCAATGGTTTACGCTTCCGGCGCAGTTGCGCATGGCGCGTTTTTACGTGCCGCCTGGACAACAGGATATTGTCCTGCGCTTTCGGGACGGATTTGGTAATATAGTAGGTGAGCATACTTTTAAAAATGTGCCGGTTTCGGCCGGCGGGCGCGTGTATTTGCATTACCGCACGGCCAAGTGAGGGTATATGAAAAAAATAACGGTTTTGCTGGCGGCCCTGGGGCTTTGCGCCTGCGCGGGCGTCAATAAAAATACGGTCAGTTATCAAATGAGTAAGTATGACCAAAAAGCCTATTATGTCGTAGCCGGGGAAGGCGCAGACAAAGAAGCGGCTTCGGCCGATGCGCTGGCCAATATGCGCCAGAGTTTTTACCAAAATGTGCCGGACGCCAAAGATATCACGCAGATTAATGACATGATGGCCAATGTGTCCGTCGATAAGGTGTGGCGTGACAAAAGCAGCCAAGACAAAAAGAATTATTTTGCGCTGGCCGTGCTGAAACGGCAGACGGCGGAGTTGATTTTGCAAGTGCCCGCCAACGCGCTGGACGCTCGGTTGGGAGCTTTGGCCTCACAGTTGCAGGCTACGGATGATAAATTTGCCGGCCTGCGGGCGGCTTTTGCCATGCAACCGCTGATTAAACAGCGTAATGTGGTGCAGGATTTGTATGTTTTTGTCAGTGAAAGCCAAAGCGGTTATGAAACGCAGCGCTTTGAAAACTATAAAAAACTTTATAATGACCGCCTGGCCTCCGTCAAAGTGGCCGCCGTGGTGCGCGGAGAAGAAAACGCCGTGTTGCTTTCGCGGATTACCGACGCGGTCAATCAAATGGGCTTAAGCGTAGTCGAGCCGGAAGATTCCTCAGCGATGTTATCCGTGGAAGTGGACGCGCAGGTGGACGGATACGGATCCGAACGCCTCAAAGGCCTGGTATGGGCCGCGACCAGCGCGGCGGTCAGCCTGCGGGATTTGCAGGCGGGGACTACCTTCGCACGTTTTAACGTCTATGATCGCGCAGGTACAGGGCGCAAAGCCGATTCCCTGCGCAAAAGCATGGAAGGCGTAGGAAATAAAGCTTCGGCGGAAATCGTCAAACGTCTGACGGAATATTTGAAAACGAAATAATATAAGAGGACTGGAAAAATGAAAAAATCATTGTTTTTGCTTTTAACGCTGCTGATGGCTTGGCCCGCCCCTGCACAGGAGACGGTGCAGGCTTCTACGGATACGGCTTCGGAAATATCCGCCGCCGCACCGCAGGACCCCGCCGAGCGCAACCGCATGCTGTATTCGTTGGGTTTTTTGCTGGGGGATAATTTAAAACGCCAACTGATTTTAGATAATGAGGATGATTATAAGGCCCTTTCCCAGGGTATGCGCGACAGTTTGTTAAATAAGAAATCCCAAACCGTGCTGGATGATTATAAACCGCAGATTATTGAAAAGTACCAACAGGACGCTTTGACCATCAGCCAGCGCCGTGCGGAGGAACAGAAAGAATTTTTGGAGAATTTTTCCAAAGAAAAAGGCGTCAAAGTGTTGGACAACGGCGCTATGATTAAACTGTCCAAAAAGGGCAAAGGCCGCACCGCCAATGCCGCCAGCAAAGTAACCGTCAATTATGAAGGGAAACTGATTGACGGTACGAAATTTGACAGCTCCTATGACCGCAAGGAGCCTTTTACGGCCAGTTTGACCGGCGTAATCCCTTGCTGGACAAAGGCCTTGCAGTATATGCGGACCTCTTCCAAGGCTACGGTGGTTTGCCCCGCAGATACCGCATATGGAAACAGACCCGTTGGAATTATTCCTCCCAACTCGGCGCTGGTGTTTGAAGTGGAGTTGATTAGCATAGACGACTGATATGTCCAGGGCCAGCCGTTTTTTTCTGTGGATTATTATATTGGGATTGGCCTTTATTGCGGGGCTGAGGTTTTACCGCGCCTATGAGCGCTGCGCCGCACAAGAGGGTTTTCCGCCTCCTTCCATTGCTTCTTTTGGGCAGGTCCCCATACAAATCCGCCCAGAGCCGGCCTCTTCTCCGGTGTACAGGGAATGGGACGGAGCGGAGGGGAAAAAAGAAATGTATTTGGAGGATATCCCTCTTTCAGTGTCCCGGCAGAAAGAACAGGCCAGGCAGACTATTGCTTCCGTGTTGCGTGATTACGCAGAGCACCCCAAAATACAGGCCTTTTATGCCGATATCCGAAAAGCGACCGGGAGGGAAGATTTAAACCTGGCCGTATTGAGCGAAGAGGGGCTGCCGGAACTTTTGCAACAATATCCGCAGCTGCAACAGGTGATAGCGGCCTATGCCAAGGATCCGGAATTTGCCCAAATAATACAAGAAATATTCTCTAACCCCCAATTTGCGTATAGCGTAACCGTCTTGCAGGGAGCGCCCGGACAAAAAGGATAATGCCTGTTTGCGCTTAAATTTGCTATTCTTATTTTGTAATGGAGAAAAGGAGGATTCTGTGGGAAAAATTTTATTGAAAGCCGCTGTTTTGTTTTTAATTGTGCTCAGTATTTATTTAATTGTAAACCCGACTGCCTGCTCCAATTTCCTGGCCGGCCGTACGCGCGTGCTGCCTGCCGAGGGGGAGGCGGTGGAGTGGCGCCACCCTATGGCGGAGCAGCCGGGTGCGTTCTCTCCGGAAGGACTTTCCCCGGACCGGAACAAGGATATATTTTCTGACGAAAAAGAAAATCAAACCGCCGTTGCGGGGCAGGGGGTTTTTGATACAAACACCCTAAACGAACAACAAGAGCAACCTGTTTATTCCCAGGAAGATATTGACTATGCCATTGCCAGCCGTTATGTGGAGTTGGAACGTGAATATGCCGGCGGAAGCCAAGATATGGGAAAAGATGCTTCAAGGGAAATTTCACTCATTGTAATGGATGATTTTGAAATGTCCCCAACGGAGTGGGAGGCTTTCTTAAGCAGGGCGACGGCTTCGGGCCTGTTTGACAGGGTCCGCAAGGAGATGCCCCCTACGCCTCCGGCTCAGTAATTTTCCTTGTCCTCTTAAAAGCCCCCGTGTTGGAAACGGGGGCTTTTTGTGTTGTGGAAAGATGTAGTCAAAAGAGTTCCTTTTTCAATCATAGGGACGCAGAGGGGCTGGGTTTCGGCTTGTCCAAAACGGACATTGCCGGCGGGTTTCCAGCCTGAGTAAAGAGCTGGGCAATAAGGAGTGCGTGATGCATCATACGCAATTGCCGTTCTAAAAGTTACATTTTCAAAATAAAAGTTTTTATGGATTGGTCCGGTAAGCAGTAATGAAATGCCCCGGGGCGTGGGCGTATTTTCGTTATTTTCGGGTTCGTTCCCGGGGGCTGTTTGTACGGACTTATAAAAAACCCCGCATTCCTAAGAATGCGGGGATGTTTTTAGCGGGGCAGGCGCCCGGCCAACAATTCTGCCGCCGGGCGGGTGTGTTTGATTTTGCTAAGGACAATTTTGATGGAAGCGGTAATGGGTACGGATAAAAATGCCCCCGGAACGCCCCAGACCAAGCTCCAAAAAATTAAGGACGCGATTACTACGACGGGATGCAAATCCATCCCGTCTCCCAGGAAACGCGGTTCAATCAGGTTGCCGATGGTAAACTCCGCCGCCGTCATTAACCCCAGAATGATAAAGAAATTAGCCCCCAGCCCGTATTGCAGAAACAGTACGGGCGTCGGAAGCAGTACCGCAATGATGGAACCGACACTGGGAATGAAATTAAGCAGGAAAAAGAACATGGCAAATAAAAAGGCCAGTTTTACTTTAAACGCCATGAGCACAATCCATACCAAAAGGGCCGTAACGAAAGAAGTGACCAGTTTGACCGAAAGATATTTGGATACCTGTGCCAGCATTTCTTGCACGGTGGGATTGGCGTTGGTGGGCACCGGTTTTTTGGAACCCAGCAACAGGAAAATAATAAACAGGATAATCAGCGTGGTGTTTGAAACCAGGGAAAAGAGTTGGTGGCCGAAATTTTTAAACCAGTCAAACAGCGGCAGCCCCCGCACGTATTCCACAATGGAAGCCTGATCCACGTGTATGCCGTGGCTGTTGACCCGCGCCAGCAAATCAGCCGTAGTGGCCAACAGGTTTTCTTTATACACTTCGCTGCCTTTAATGAATCCTCCCACGGAGTTAACCGTGAAATAAATAATCCCCGCAAAACACAGGGCGAACACCAAAATGGACACCGTCATGGCCAGCCAGGCCGGAAAAGACAGCCTCCGATGCAAAGAAGCCGCCATCTGGGCCAGTATGGTATAAAAAAACAAAGCGATCACCAGCGGGATCATTAGGGCTTTTGTATATACCAATACCGCCGTAATAACCCCCGCGGCAATGATAGTCAGGCAAATGGCGCTCATTTTCTGATAATACCAGGTTGTTTTATCTACCATATTTCCCCCTTGCTGTAAGCTCGTTTTTTTTCGCCAGTTCTCTGGAAAGGAATAAGATTTTACCGGTCAAATTGTCTAAATCATTGCAGCAGGAAGTGAGCAGCCAAACGGGCAGTTTGGCTAATGTGTAATTGCGGTAAAATCGGTTAAAGCGGGCATAAGCGGTGGAGAGCTCATCCTCGGCGCGCGAAAGCGTTTTTGCCCGGTTGGCGAAGCCTTTTATCGTCAGGGCCAGCTCATAATCGTCCGGATCTGTACGGCTGCGCAGCTGGGCGCGGGTCTGCTGCCAATAATCCAGCCGGGAGTCCAGCGTTTGGCGCAGGGATGAACAAAAAGCGGAGAAATCCCCGGCAAAACTGACGTCGCGCACCGCAATATTCTTATGGTCTTGGCTTAAAATAAGCTCCAGCCGCCGGCTGAAATCATCCAAAGTGCGGGCGGTTTGCAGTATGTCAGTTCGCAGGCCGTCCATTTGGAGGCAAATATTGTCCAAATATTCTTTATTAATCATGAAACAGGGATACTCACCGTGAAGATGGATCCCAACCCCCTGTCGGAAATCACGCTGATACTTCCATCATGCAGTTCCAAAATTTTTTTAACGATAGGCAGCCCCAGCCCCCAGCCGTCTATTTGTCCCGTAAAATAATCGTCCACTTGGTAAAAGCGTTCAAAAATCTTATTTACGTCCTGGGGGCGTATGCCGGCTCCATAGTCCCGTATGGATATGGAAATGCTGTCGCCGTGATGGGCGCATTGTACTTTAATAATTTTTTCGGCTTTGTTATTAAATTTGATGGCGTTGCTTATGAGTTCTTCCAGCAAGAACGCCATTAGCTCTTCATCGGCTTTTATTTCCAGGGAAGAAGGGCAATCTATTTCAATAAATGTTCCTTTTTTGACAATAGAGGAACCGGCCGGCACGGTGGGGGATTCCCCCTCGTGGGAAATGGCGTCACTGGCGCTGGCCTTAATGAGGGTTTTTAAATTAATTGATTTTTTCGCCAAGTCTTTGGGCTGCAAGGATTCCACTTTATTAAAGAAAAGGAGCTTGTCTACCAAATTGCACAGTTTAACGCCTTGTTTGTTGATTTCTTCCAAGGCTTTTGCCGTAAAAGACGAAAACTTCTCTTTAGCGGTCTGGGATAATATGGCTTCCGAGTACCCGTTGATGATGGACAGCGGCGTTTTGAGCTTATGTGACACCAATGAAAGCATTTTGGTGGCGTCGGCGTCGTTCTGCGGATTTATCACAGGGGGTTTTTCCATACGGCAATCCTCTAAAAAGCAATATTTAGTTTTACAAATAAAATATCACGTTTGTTTTCGTCTTCTGTAGTGCGCAAATGGTTGTATGCCGCATCCAGGCTGGCGCTGGACGTTAAGCGGAAAGTGTTGCCCAGGATGAACGAATGCTGGGGATCGGCCGTGTAAAATTCACTGTAGTGGTAAGCCAAGTATAAAGAAGAGCGGTTTTCCACCCATATGCGCGTAATGCGTGCGGAAAGAGCATATTTGCCCAGTGCGCGGCTAATATCCAAGGATTGGGTAAAAGCCAAATCATTTTGATCCATAACGCCTCGGAACCCTTCTACCCCGTCAATGCCGTTGGGATACTGGTAAACGGAGGCCGCCGCGTGAAATACAAAAGCGCTGAAAAAATTCTGCCGCAGTCCCAGGGTATAAGCCAGCTGGCTGTAATCTTCATTGGCAAATTCGCCGTTCTTAAACAAAGTGCCCTGCTGGTTGGCGTAAGAAACGCCGATATAGGCCTGGGTATAAAGCTCGTTTACTTCATCCAAGCGTAAATCCATTACCAGCTGGGCGTTCACGCCATAGGCTGTTGCATCTTGATACAGCGCATTGTCGGATTTGTTTTCAAAATAATAAAACGGAGTCAGGTTGACTTTTACCAGGTCAAAATCAAGCCGGATCGGCAGATAAACCGAATAAACCGGATCGGTAAAACCATCTTCTTCCAGCAGGCGTTTGTCGTCAACGTAGCGCCCTTCTAGCCCTATGGAGGCATTGAGGCCCAGCGGAATGGCCGCCCCGGCGCGGACTTGATTAAAGTCGGAGGAATATAAGTAAGCCGCCGATGTGTTGAAAGAGGCTGCTTGTACGTATAATGCCGTGAAGCATAAAAAACACAAGAGAATTATTTTCTTCATATTCATAATTTAGCAAAATTTATGCCCTCTTGGAAGGGTATTTTGCGAGGGTTCCGGCTTCGTTCTTGCCCTTCCATGCAGGGGAGGAGGGATATTTTGCTAAAATATGAATATGAGAATTTTATTTTCTTTTTTATTGGTTTTTTGCAGCTGTGCGGCTTATGGCGCACAGATTATCCGCGGGCCTTATATAGAAGATCCGACCCAGTCCACCATGGTGCTGCGCTGGCAGACGGACGTACCCACCCCGGCCTGGCTGGAATACGGTCCCGCGCCGCGCTGTAACCAGATTTTAAAAATCAATCCGGAAGGCACACAGCACAAGGCCATTTTATACGGCTTGGTGCCCAACCAGGATTTTTGTTACCGTTTGTATGTATATAATTCCTCCCGGGACGGAGTGCAGGCTCCCGTGGAAGGGTCTTTCCGCACGCTCTACAGCGCCGAGCGCAAGGAAGTACATTTTTTGGCTTTTGGAAATACCGCACAAACAGCCCCGGCGCCCGAGCAGCAGTCCCCTCTTTTGGCGGGGTTGTTTGGAAAAAAAGAGGAGGTTGCGGCGGAGCCGTCCGTATCCCCCAAAGAGCTTTTGGCCAGCCAAATGGCCCAGAAAGATGCGGATTTTGTCATACATACCGGCGATTTGACGGCCAGCGGTCTGAACGAGGACGCGGATGCGGAATTTTTTACTCCGTACAAAGACGTATTGAAAGAAACCCCGCTGTTTATTGCCATCGGCGCCAATGAATACGGCCCGGACCGCGATAACCGCGACAGTAAACCTTTTGTCCGCACCAATTATTCCCGTTTTCATGACATGAGCTGGTCCAACGCCACGCCGAAATATTATTCTTTTGATACGGCCAATGCGCGCTTTATCTTTTTGGACGCCAACGCCGCTTACGGCGCGGTGTGGGCGCCGGATATAGACGAAAAGTCCGCCCAGTATCAGTGGCTGCGCACCACGCTGGCGGGAGCGGGGGAAAAATGGAAGATTGTGGTCATGAACGCTCCCATGTATTCTACCGGACAAAAGGGGCCGGCCAATGAGGCGGCGGCGTATTTTGTGCCCTTGTTTGAGCGTTACGGCGTGGATTTGGTGCTGCAAGGGGCGGAAGCCAATTATGAACGAACTTTCCCCATGTATCAAGGGGAGCCCAATCCGCGCGGGGTGACTTATGTCACGCTGGGCGGGGGCGGTGCGGCTCCTGCGCGCCGGGCGGGAAGCGATCGTTCCACGGCGCGGTTTGTTTCGGCTTATCATTATGCCGATGTAACAATTTCAGACCGCAAACTAACCATGACGGTATATAACGAGCAGGGTGTACAGTTGGACAAGCTGGAACTTTATATATAGGTTGTTTCCGGTTTTTTAACGCAGAGCGCAGACGAAAAGTCCTGCGCTCTGTTTTTTATCGGTTACGGGATATGCCGCATAAAAGTTTAGCCTCGGCCGGCAGTCAGCATGCCGGAAACATATTTTTCCGTATTTTGCCGCACCCTTATGTCGTTTGGGTCCTTTTTTTATTTGAATTTTCCACTTTAAAATTGTCCGCGGCTTGACCCGTTTTTTTTTTTTGATACCCTATACATGGCTGAAATAAAAAGCCGTCAGGACGTATTTTTGATTGATTGAACGTTGTTATAGGGGCAAAAAATGAGAAAAGGCTTTACGTTGATAGAACTTTTAGTGGTGGTGCTGATTATTGGTATTTTGGCGGCAATTGCTTTTCCGCAATATGAAAGGGCCGTGCTGAAAAGCAAGATGAACAGCGTTTTACCGCTGATTCGTGCCATAAAAAACGCCAATGAAATTTACTTTATGGCCAACGGCGAGTATACGGACGATTTGCGTAAACTGGATATCACTATCCCGGCCGGTACGGAAGAGAGCAACCTGGCGGCGGGATTGGTTGTTTATCAAAACGGCACTTATATAGACCAATATGTGGGCAATGATGCCTTAAATGGGGCTTGGAGGGTGTTTGGGGGGATACACGGAGAGGGAAACTGTGTTATTCAGATGTATTATGACCAAGCGCTTCTTTCGCCGGGGAAAATCGCCTGTAGAGGCGACCATCCCCAGTGTGCTTCCATTTGTAAAAGTATGGCTTTTTAGACGACTGACCCCCCGCCGCAGGCGGGGGGTCATTTATGCTGCGGATTATTTTTTCAGCTGTACTTTGGAAAACATATCGTACATGATAATACCGGCAGCGGCCGATGCATTCAAACTCTCCACGCCGCCTTTTTGCGGAATGGAAATAATCTGGTCGCAGTTTTCGGCGGTTTTTTCGCGTATGCCGGTGCCTTCGGAGCCGATTACTAACACGGCCGGCGAGGCGTAATCGGTTTGCGTAATAGGCTGTCCGTCCATATCCGCGCCGTATACCCAGAAGCCTTCTTCTTTCAGATCCAGCAAGGCGTTGGAGAGGTTGGAAACTTCTACAATATTGACGCGTTCCACCGCGCCGCAGGCCACTTTATACACCGCCGGCGTCAGCCCCACGGTGCGCCGCTGCGGCAGAATAATGGTGGAAAAACCCAGACATGCCGCACTGCGGATAATGGCGCCCAGGTTTTGCGGGTCTGTCATTTCGTCCACGGCCAGCCACAAATCCTTTTTGTTTCCGTCGGATTCATACAAAGCGGTAGACAGCTTCATCAGGCGCACGGGCTGGGCTTTGGCCAGCACGCCCTGGTGGTTGCCGCCTTTGGTCAGACGGTCCATCATTTTGATGTCCATGCGGTCAATTTTTACGTTGTTGCGCTTGGCCAGGCGGATAATTTCTTCCACCGCGCGGTGGCCGGCTTTATTGTCCGCCACGTACAATTGCACCACGTTGCGTTTTTTGCTTTTCAACGCTTCCATGACGGCGTGAATGCCGTAGAGAACATCTAAATTTTCGCTCATATATTTACCCGATTTGGGCCGAACCGAAGCTCATGCCCACTTCCAGTGCGGTTTTAACTTCTTCGCTGTTGGGGTCCACCAGTTTAAGTTTGGAAATCGCGTCTGCGATTTTGCATTCCCCGATGGCCAGCCCCTGCAGGGCCACCATATAGCCGAATTTGCCCTCCATCACCAAATCCATGGCGCGCGTGCCGAAACGCGTGGACAGCCAGCGGTCAAACGGCGTCGGCGTGCCGCCGCGCTGCAGGTGCCCCAGCACCACCACGCGGCTTTCCACGCGGCAGGCTTCTTCCACCATGTTGCTGATTTTAAAGCCG
>CALUXH010000091.1 GCA_944324695.1 uncultured Elusimicrobiales bacterium
CAATATAGGGAACCGAAACGGTGGAGTAAACGGCGGAGCCGCGTCCGTGAGCACGGGAAGCAATATCATCCGTCCGCAGTGGGGTAACCCGGCCGAAGAATTGGGCGCCGGCCGCATCGCCGCCGCCAACTCTACGTTTAGCCGTTTTGTGGAGCGTTTGCCGCAAATTTCCTTTTTTACCAGACAAGCCGCTGTTGCGTCCGGAACTTCTTCTTCCGGTTATTTGTTTTCCGGCTTTCTGGCGCTTCCTTTAAGGCGGTGGCATGCGCATTTCTCCGGCGGGTATGCGTTGATTGACGTGAAAGGACAGAAAGCCCCGGCGGAGGAACCTTCCTCTGCGGAAGATTTGCTCGGCATGGATCCGGATGACGGGCCGATCAATATCGCGGAGAAGGGCTATAGACTGACCTATGAAACAACGTCCGGAGAAGAAAAAGAGCTTCCGGTTAATTTGACCATAGACAACCGCTTTGACACAAACGGGTACAATCGCATTACGTTCCGCCGCGATGAAAACAAAGGTTTTATTGCCGAATTGCGGGACAACGGACGCAAACCGCAGGTGATGTCCCATTTCTTTATCAAGTTTGAAAATGAAGACGGGAGTTTTGCTAAATTCCTGGATGCGGTATCCCGCGTCAAGCCGGATCCTGTTTTTGAATTTAAAGTGGAAGAAGACGCCTATGCTTCTTATAAATCACAGCAGACCTTCCTGTATCATGCGGACGGGAAAACCAAAATCAATTACGTACGTGTGATGGCGCCGGCTTCTTTGCTGAAAGACAATGCCCGGCTGGTGTTGATGAAGAGCGGGCATTTGGGAGTGTTGGCGCCCTGGACTTCGTCCCCGCGCAGACTGACCAATGCATATATCCGCCTGCCTAAACATGAAATACCGGATTTGGTAAAAATCCTGGAACAAAGCAAGCAGCAATTTAACCTTTCCGTATGGCCTACGCAGCAAAAAACGAATTTGCTTTCCCGCGCCATACCCACTTTGCAGTTGGGATTGGGCAAAACGCTCGGGCCGGAAATAGAACACGGCACGGGCTTTTCCGAAGGGGTGGCCGGAGCCCTGTCCTTAGGAATTAACAATGTGCTTCCGGGCCTGCTGTTTTTCCTTAATCCTCTGTTAAAACGCTACGGGGAAACCAAAATCCTGAAAGCGGTTTTGTGGGCCTATGTGTTGGCCGGTGGGGTGGCCATGTCCACGGGTCTGTACGGTCTCTCCGGGGATGTATCCGTGCATAAAACGATAGGGCTGCTTTCCTCTTTTGTGTTGATTTCGGTGGCCACAAACATGCTGCGCGTTGTTAATAACCCGCTGATTCGCGCCAACCGCGGGGAAGTGATGTCTTCTTCTAAGAAAAAAGAGAAAGTGCAAGCCGCCCAAAAAGTGGACGCCGCGTATTTGCGCCAACGGGCCAAAGAAGTATTTGCGAAGCAAAATTCCCAGAACATAAGCAATATCATTTATTACAACATCAGCTATATGTTTAAAAACCTCGGCACCACGGTATTTTTGGCCATTCCTTTTATCGTCAACTGGCTGGCTGAATGGATAACCGGTACAAATCCGGGGTTTGATTTCTCCCTGGGCTTCCCTTTCTATACGGCGTATGCGTTGTGGATGATATACAAAGTCTATCATACCCGCTTGCGTGACGCGTATAATACCTCCAACTTGGAGCAGGCTAAACATGACTTCCATCTGTATGTGGGCAAGAAAAAAGCCCTGATAGTGGACGAACTGGCCGGGAAGGAGCCGGACAAAGCGACTCTCCTTTCCGTTTTCAAAGACATACACAGCAAAATCAGTGATTTGGCCGCAGCGGAATCCCGCCACACCAAGCAAAAACCCGAAGAGCTGATGCCGAAATATGAAGCCGAAGTGCTGGATATTTTGGCGCAAAAAATGCGTGCGTTGGGCATGTCCGCCGAACAAGAAGCAGCCGCTCTGGCCTCCGTGCAGGCCGAGTTTGACAAGCTGAACCATCGCAATGTTTCCATGAAAGACGTGTTGCTGCATTCTCCGTATGTCAAAAGTATTCTGGTGGCCATGACTCTGGGTACGGTGCATGAGCTGAGCGTTTCCAGCGGGTTCGCGTTTGTACTGCGCAATTTGTTTGATGTAGGGGTTTTCTCCAACTTTATTACGGCGGTCGTGCTGTACGGTTCCATGGTGGTGGGGCGTTTGTTTGGCAATGTGCTGAGCGCCCGTTTGCGCTCCGGCACCATGTATGCCTTTTCTTCGCTGCTTTCTCTGGGAGGCACGGCAATCATGTCCGCCTTTGTGGGGACGCCCTCCTGGTTGATAGCGGGGGCGATTATCGCCAGTTTTGGCATAGGCAATTTCTTTACGCAGATGTATGATTTTGTAACGGAAAAAAATCCCCAATACCAGCGCGAAGTATCCTTGCTCATTACATTTACGATGTCTGTGGCGGGGCTGGTGTCTATGCCTATGCGTTATTTGGTGTCTCTGACCGGGATAGCCAACTTGGATTTGCTGCTGTCTTTGGGGGCTTTGTTGGGCAGCTTGGTCTTAACGCTGGATATGTTTAAGGATTCTTCTCTGGTGGAGTACCTGAAAAATTGGCGGGACGCCCGACGTGCACGCCAACAGGCGGAAGATAGCTCACACTCCGGGCCGGACATGAACAATCCCTTGCCCAATTAATGGGTGCCTCTGCCCACGTTGCCGCAAAGGAACCGTGCCTTTTTAATTCGTCCTTGCGAAAAAACGCGAACAAGAAACCGCC
>CALUXH010000092.1 GCA_944324695.1 uncultured Elusimicrobiales bacterium
TTTTTTATCTTCCTTACCGGTGAAACCTTTACCGAACCCCCAGCCTAGCTGGGGGTTTTCACAACATACAGCAATCCCCGGCCCTAAAGCCGGGGATTTTTATCTTCCAGATAAAACTTGCACGAAAGCGGCGGATTTAAAAAGAGTTTCCTTCCCCAGGCACAAACAGCCCCGCTATATTCACGCTTTCATGAAGCAGCAGTTTCCGTTTGACGTCCAGTCCGCCCGCATATCCCGTCAGACTGCCGTCCGCCCCCACCACGCGGTGGCACGGAATAATAATAGAAATGGGATTGTGTCCTACCGCACCTCCGACCGCTTGAGCCGACATATGCGCTCGGCTCTGCCGCCGCGCGATTTCCCGCGCGATTTGCCCATACGTCGTTACCTGCCCATACGGAATTTCGCACAAAATTTTCCAAACCTCCTGCCGGAAAGCATTGCCGGCAGGAGCCAACGGCAAAAGGGATATGGCGGGGCGTTTTCCATCAAAATACCGATCAAGCCATTTTTTCGCTTTGCTAAAAACAGGCAAAGCGGTGTTTTCCGGCATTTCTCCGCCGGCCGTAGCGGCAAAATATTTTTGCCCCTCAAGCCAAAGACCCGTTAAAAATTCCCCGTCGCTGGCCAGAGTCAATTTTCCTACCGGAGACAAACAGGTGGTCTTATAATACATAAATATTGCCTCATTTTCGCGCAGCTTGGGCCGTTTTTTCCGCGCCGGCAGCCCATAAATAAAAAGCCGCCACACTGCCGTACGGGCTGAAACGCCGGCGGTATTTTTCAAACAGTTTTTTGTTTATTTCTTTATGTCCGTATACAGCGCACAATCCCCGGCGCACGCCCAAATCCCCAAAACTTAACACATTCGGACGTTTAAGACAAAACAACAGCAGCATTTCCGCCGTCCATACTCCCACGCCCTTTATATCCGTCAGGCGCGCAATGACTTCTTCATCAGAAAGTTCATACAAAACGTTTAAATCAAAACTCCCGTCCCGCACCCGCCGCGCAAAATCACAAATATACTGCGCTTTGCGCAAAGACACGCCAAAAGGACGTAAATCTTCCGGCGCGCACGCGGCCAAACGGGCCGGACTGATTATTCCCGCCGCCTGCATTTTGCGCCAAATGCTCTGCTGGGCCGCACCGGAAATTTGCTGGCCGACGATATGATGGACCACGGAGGCAAACAAATCATCTTCCGTACGCCGGCGCAAATGTCCCATGCGCTCTATCACGCGTGCCAGTTTTTTATCCTTCTTTTTCAGGTAATCGGTTTCTTTTTTGCCGTATGGGAAATACATAAGTTTACTTTTTATATTTTAACAAAAACTTTTCCGTTTTCCTGCGGCCGAAAATGGAGAATTTTCCGATTTAGTATAATATTTAAAAGAAATCCTCTCTTTTTAAGAGATTTTTTTTAATTCTTTTTCAAACGGAAGATTTATGGACCCTCTTGCCTCTTTACCAGTTTCCCCCGCCAAACCCAATGCCTGGGCGCTGATACCGCTGTGGGTGTTTTTGGCCGCTTATCTGCTCGTTTCCATTTTAGCGGGCGACTTTTACAAAATGCCCATTACGGTGGCCTTTGTATTGGCTTCCGTGGTGGCGGTGCTGATGTCCAAAGGCGGCACGATTACCGACAAAATAGAGTCTTTCTGCAAAGGCGCGGCGGACGGAAACATCATGCTCATGGTGCTCATTTTCATCCTGGCCGGCGCTTTTGCGCAAACCACGCAGGATATGGGTGCGGTGGACAGCACCGTCAACTTGACCCTGCGTCTGCTGCCTCAAAACCTGCTGGTGCCCGGTATTTTTGTGGCGGCGTGCTTTGTGTCATTGTCCGTGGGCACGTCTGTGGGCACCATTGTAGCGTTAACCCCCGTGGCCGCCGGTATTGCAGATAAAACGGGCGTGGCGACGGCCCTGATTACGGCCGCCGTGGTGGGCGGGGCCATGTTTGGCGACAATTTATCTTTTATCTCTGATACCACCATCGTTGCCACGCGCACGCAGGGCTGCCGCATGAAAGACAAATTCCGCACCAATTTCCGCATTGTTCTGCCCTTTGCCGTACTGACGGTTCTGTTATATTTCTTTATAGGCAAAAATGCCGCCGGGACTTATGAACCCGGGCCGGTGAACTGGCTGCTGGTTTTGCCATATATCGCCGTGCTGGCTGCGGCAGTGGCCGGCATGCACGTGATGGCCGTACTGCTGGGCGGGACGCTGCTGGCGGGGCTTATCGGCCTGCTTACGGGGGCGTTTAACGCCTGGGGCTGGACGGGTGCCATGGGTACGGGCATTAACGGTATGGGCGAACTGATTGTGGTAACCATTTTAGCCGGCGGTATGCTGGAAATGATCCGTCTAAACGGCGGTTTTGCATGGATTATCCAAAAGATGACCGCCCGCACCAAATCCGTGCGCGGGGCGGAGCTGTCCATCGCCGGGTTGGTGGGCTTTGCCAACCTTTGCACGGCCAACAACACCATTGCCCTGATTATGGCCGGCCCCATCGCCAAAGAAATTGCCACACGTTTTAAAATTCCGGCCAATCGCTCCGCCAGCCTGTTGGATATTACTTCCTGCTTCGTGCAGGGTATCATTCCCTACGGGGCGCAGCTGTTGATGGCGGCAGGTCTGGCTAATATTTCCCCCATTGCCATTATGCAGTATTTGTATTATCCGTACCTTTTGGGCGTGGGCGTAGCGGCGGCGGCCTGTTTTGGTTGGCCGCGCAAAGGACCGCGCGCCGGAGAGAAAAAGAAACCCGCCTGATTTAAAATCCCGCCCGAAGGCGGGATTTTTACAGGAAGTATTTGCGGAAAAACGGAATTTTATACAAAAGGCCAATCACCGCGGCACTGCTCACAAATATCAGTACGGCCCACAGCGGCACCGTCAGCGCAGGCAACGCCGATACAAAGTCAAACGCCTTAAAATGCCCCAGCGTTTCCACCACAATTAAATGCAGCATATATACGCCCAGGCTGTAATAAGCCAGCCGGCGCAGCACGGAAATAAAACGCGGCGGAAAATGAACTTTTTCCAGCAAGTCTTTGGCTGACACAAATACCGCCGCCCCCAGCAAAAAAGCCAGCGGAGAAATACTGGAGCCGTGCATGGCGTAATAGTACCAGCGCGATGATTTGTCGGCAAAGAACGCATATCCCCCCGCTGCCATAAGCAGGACGGAAAAAACGGCGCAGATATACAGCCATGTTTTGGCGCGGCGGCCCAGGCCAAATATCCCCGCATAATAACCAAACATAAAATGTGCCGCAAATACCGGCAAAGACAGCTTCAGCAGAGTATTAAACAGCGTCACAAAACTCCCCCACCCGCCGGACGATACGCTCTGCAAAACCGGCAGGCACAGGGCCATAACGAAACACAGACAGATAAAATAAAGCAGTATTTTTTTATTCTGTGCCGCCGTCAGCACGCGCAAGACGGGGGTAAAAGCATACAGGGCCATCATCATAGGCAAAAACCAGTATGTAATCAGACTCATCCAAAACGCCTGCAGCCAACCTGAAGGAGGTACATGCCCCAGCCATACGGACAGCACTGCCGTATGCGCCGCTGCCCAAAACAGCCACACGCTCAGCAAACGCCAAATATATTTGCCATAAATATCCTTCACGGAAACGGCTTTGGCGGGACTTAAAAAGAAAAACCCGCTGATCATCACAAATACGGGCACGGCAAA
>CALUXH010000093.1 GCA_944324695.1 uncultured Elusimicrobiales bacterium
AAGGCCAACCGAAAGCGTTGTATATGCTTTTTATGGTTGAAATGTGGGAACGTTTTAACTATTATGGCATGCGGGCGCTGCTTTCGCTGTTTATGATCAGCACCGTCATCGGTTTCAGCAAGGCCACTTCCAGCAAAATATACGGTATGTTTACCGCGCTGGTATACCTGACCCCCGTTCTGGGCGGTTATTTGGCCGACAGATACATCGGCAAACGCCATTCCATTACCATCGGCGCCATTTTGATGGCGGCGGGGCAATTTACGCTGGCGTCTTATGAAATCATTCCGGCGCAGCTGGCGTTGATTTCCGGTCTGGTGCTGATTATTATCGGCAACGGTTTCTTTAAGCCCAATATTTCCAGCATCGTCGGAGAATTATACGAACCCAACGATCCCCGCAGAGACGGCGGTTTTACCATCTTCTACATGGGTATCAACTTGGGCGCTTTTTTCGCTCCTTTCATCTGCGGCTTCTTGGGTGAACCGCACGATCCGCTGAACGCCTTGGAAGCCTATAAATGGAAATACGGCTTCATGGCGGCCGGCGTCGGTATGTTGATTGGGTTGGTATGGTACTTGGTATCCCAAAACAAATACCTGGGCCATATCGGCTTAAAACCCGTTACCAAAAGCGGTGATATAGACGACGCCACCGAGAAGGCCCGCGCCGAAGCGGCCAACAAGCCTCTGACGCAGGAAGACAAGGATAAAATCAAAGCGATCTTTACCTTCGTGTTCTTCGCCGTATTCTTCTTTGCGTTCTTTGAGCAGGCCGGCACGTCGCTTAACTTCTTTGCCAAAGAAGCCACGAATCTGCACCCGGTGCTTCCGTTTATTGGGGAAATTACGCTTAAGGCCTCTTACTTCCAGGCAGTCAACCCCATTTTCGTGGTCTTGTTTGCGCCGATTTTTGCCAAACTGTGGCTGCGCATGGGCGACAAAAACCCGACCATTCCCACCAAATTCGGCTGGGGGTTGTTCCTGCAGGGCATCGGTTTTGCGGCCATCGTCATCGGCGCAAGCCTGTATACGTCCAGCGGCCCCGTCAGCGCCATTTGGCTGATACTGGTATATATGTTCTGCACGATGGGCGAACTGTGCCTGTCCCCGGTGGGTCTGTCCATGGTGTCCAAACTGGCTCCGGCCAAATTTATGTCCTTGTTTATGGGCATTTGGCTGATGGCCAGTTTCGCCGGCAATCTGCTGGCAGGTTGGTTGGCCAGCTATTATGAATCCTGGGAACTGACCACGCTGTTCTCCGTACCGGCAATCGGTTCCATGTTGTTCGGCGTGATTATGTGGATTATGGCCGGCAAAATCAAACGTTGGATGCACGGCGTACAATAAGACGTATTTCCATATGCCCCGCCCTTTTGGGGGCGGGGTTTTTTTATCGGCGCGGCAAAGCCCCCACCTGACGTTTTCCGTTTATACGGCGCGGCAAATAAATTTGCCCTTTAAAAACGCGGTTTTTTATGATACTATCTATTATAGGTCGTCCTATAGTCGGACGATGGATTTTTATTTTTCATACAGAGGAAACAAATAATGACTAGCAGAACCCCTATCATCGCCGGAAACTGGAAAATGCACAACACGCTGGCCGAATCGGCCGCACTTGTGGAAGCTTTGAAAAAAGCGAACAACAAAAACCATGCTGAAATTATTGTTGCTCCTTCTTACACTTCTTTGGCCGAAGTGGCCCGTCTGGCCAAAGCAAGCGCCATTGAAGTAGCCGCCCAGGACGTACATTGGGAAGACAAAGGCGCTTTTACCAGCGCGGTTTCCCCCGTGCAAGCCAAAGACGCCGGCGCCACCCACACTATTTTGGGCCACAGCGAACGCCGCAGCGTGTTTGGCGATACGGATGAAATTTTGAATAAAAAAGCTGCCGCCGCCCTGCGCCACGGTCTGACCATTATCTTCTGCGTCGGGGAAACTTTGCAACAACGCGAAGCCAACGAAACCATCTCCGTCATTGACGCTCAGCTGGAAAACGGCCTGAAAGGTTTTACCGCTGAACAGTTAAAAGGCCTTATCATTGCCTATGAACCGGTATGGGCCATCGGCACCGGAAAGACCGCCACGCCGGACCAAGCGCAGGAAGTGCATGCCGCCATCCGCAAATTTTTAGCCGGCAAATACGGGCAGGAATTTGCCGACGCCACCCGCATTCTGTACGGCGGCAGCGTCAAAGACACCAATGTGGACGAAATCATGGCGCAACCGGATGTAGACGGCGCTTTGGTGGGCGGGCAGGCCTTAATCGCCGAAAAATTCACCCGCATCATCAACTTTAATTAAGGAAAAATTATGGATTTGGCCAAATACATTGATCATACGCTGCTTAAACCCCAGGCGGATGAAAACGCTGTGAAAACGCTGTGCGGTGAAGCGCGCAAATACGGATTTTTCAGTGTTTGCGTCAATCCGTACTGGGTGCCTTTCTGCAAGAAACAACTTCAGGGCAGCGGCGTCAAAGTTTGCACCGTTATTGGTTTTCCCTTAGGGGCCAATACCACGCAGACCAAAGTATTTGAAGCCAAAGACGCTTTGCAAAACGGCGCCGATGAACTGGACATGGTTATCAACATCGGCGCCCTGAAAAGCGGCGACTGGGATACGGTGCTTAAAGACATACAGGCCGTACGCGCCGCCGCAGAAAATTTTACGTTGAAAGTCATTATCGAAACTTCCGTACTGACTACAGAAGAGAAAATTAAAGCCTGTGAGCTGGCGGCTCAGGCAGGGGCTGATTTTGTTAAAACCTCTACCGGATTTACCGGAGGCGGCGCCACCGCAGAAGACGTGCGCCTGATGCGCGCCCATGTGCCCGCATCGGTGCAGGTTAAAGCTTCTGGAGGAGTGCGCACGCGGGAAGATATGGACGCTATGCTCGCCGCCGGGGCCACGCGCATCGGCGCCAGTGCGGGAGTAAAAATCATCGAGGGAAAATGATTACCCAGTGGGACATCGTCTCCAGCATCCGTCCTTCAGACAATGCCATTTTATACGCCCTGCTTATTGACGGGACGGAGCATGACGCTCGTTTAATTGCCAAGAAATTAAAAGGTTATGTGCGTCAGCCTCAGCCGGCTATGGCCCCGTACGTATACAGCTTTCCACTGCCGGAAGATTTGGATGAAAACACCCTGGAAAAAATCCGCGTTGCCGTGCGCGAAGGGATAGAACAGGCAAAAAAAGTAAATGAATTTATTCCCGGCGGAGCTTTAGGCAATCCCCTTTTTAATCCGCAAAGCCAGCAAGAGGACAAGGACTTTCCCACCTTTATTACGTTGGATCCGTCTGAAAGTTTTTTCCGTTCGGCCCCAAATGCCGCAAATTCAAATACGGCCCCTTTGCCGCCGGTAGATCATTTGGAACGCAAACATATTGACCTGGGAAACGTAGAAGAAGAAATTCCCCATATCGCCAAAACGTTGGAAGAAATAGACAAAGAAGGATACCGTTCCGATCCGGACCAAGCGGCTCCGGCGGATTTTCCCGCGCAGGATGGTATATTGCGCCAAGAAGAATTACCGGCCGAAAACGATGCAAAGAATACGGCCGCCCCTGACACGGAAGAAATGGACCTTTCCCCTGAAAAAGATTTTATCCCCACCTCCATTGAGTCGGACGAAAACTGGCCGGACGATCCCCCCGTGTCCGAACAAGCGCCACAGGCAGCGCCTGCGGCGGCGGACGCCAAAGAGGATTCCCCTCTTCATATAGAAGCCCAAACCATCAGTGCAGAAGACATGGACCAAGGGATGGACTCCTCCACACGGGTTTCGTCCTCAAACAGGGAGACGGCACAGCCCGCTGATGCCCCCTCTGCGGAAGAGTTGCCTTTTTCTGACAGAGACATGCTGATTAAAGATGCGGACGGCGCCTTAATTGGGGAATCGCTGGATGATATTTTTCTGGCAGAAACAAAATACGATGTGTTTATGGATGTCAAAGCCCCCTCTCTTTCAAAAGAAAAAACCCAAGGTTCCTTGGATTCCCAAAAGGGCAACGAACCCATAGCGCCAAAAGAAGAGAAAACGGCTCCCGCGGCCGATGCCGCGCCGCCTGCTTCTTTTCCGACTCCGTCGGCTGAACGGCCCGAACAGGAAGAAAACGAATTTAACATCTTTGATCAGAAAATCAAAGACCAGACCAGTTTTATTGATGTAGATGAAGTCCAGGACATTACGGAAAGAATTACACAAAAAGACTTGGAATTTTTAAAACACACTCATGTGCCTCCGGCACAGCAGCCTCCAACGCAGAAAACAGGGCCATCTGCCCCTGCAGCGGCGACTTCCCGGCCACATACCTCCAGGCCTTCCGCTTTCCGGTTTGACGTTCCGGAAGAGAGCCAGGAAGAAGTGATGGATCCGTTTGAACAATTATTAACCGCTGCACAGCCGGACGCCCGACATGCGGACACACGCCCCGAGACGACTATACAGTCCGCCGCGCCGGCCGCTCCGGACGGACAAGAACTTGATTTGCCGGCGCCTGCCGCGCCGGAAGCGCCCGCTGTACCCAGCGAGACCGCCCAAACACCACCGCCGGCCGGAAACATGCCAGCGGCACAGGCCGTATCCAACAGGGAGAATGATATGTCAGAAAATCAAGGGGAGAAAAAACCGACCTTACACATTAAACGCAAGATTACGCCGCAGCCCCCGCAAGCCCCCGGACGAACACCTCCGGCCATACCTGCTGCGCCGGCAGCGCCCAATAAACCCGCTGCCGCGTCCCCGTCCATCCCCTCCGGGATACCGCCTCAGCAGCCTACTGCCGCCGCACAGCAGCCGCAACCGCCGGAACCCGAAGAGGAAAAACACGGCACTACTATTTTGCGCCGCAGGAAACAAGCCGCCACTTTTTTAGAAAAAACACGCACCATCGACCACTCCATCGAGTTGCCACTTTCTGAGCTTAAAAAGCACAATTGGCCGTTGGAGGTGCCGCTTATCCCGACGTACACGCTGGAAAACATGACCATATCCGTCAACCGTTTTGCACACGCAACGGCCATTTCCGTCATAGACAATCCGGGCAAACTCTACAATCCGCTTGTATTGCACGGGGCCAGCGGCACGGGTAAAACCCATTTTCTGCACGCCATAGGCTATGCGCTTTCCAACAAATACGGCCAGGAAAATATTTTTATTACCAACGGCGTGCGCCTTTCGCGCGGGATACAGCGCTATGTGATGGAAGGCAATATAGACAAATTTGAAAAATTTACCAATTCCATCAAAGCCTTGCTTATTGATGATATCCATCTTTTTGCCATCAACGAGCAAAACCGCGCGCATTTGTCCAAATTGCTCAACGATTTCCTCAAGCAACAGAAGCAAATCGTCATTACTTCCAAATACCCGCCGGAAAGCTTGGCCAAATTGGAGGAATTGCTTAACTTCCGCCTGGATTCGGGCTGGATTTCGGAGCTCAAGTCCGCTTCCGGCAATGCACGTACGCGCATTATCCAGAAAATGTTAAACAGTAACAATATTGACATCACCAATGACGACATCACGCGCTTTTTCGGCCAGGCCAATATGTCCCTGGGCACGGTGTCGCGTTCCATCCGCCGCGTACGCGTTTTGGAAAAACTGATTTTCCCTACAGAGGTTCAGGCCCAGCGCTCCACTACGGCCATCTTTGAACAATTGTTAGCCACCACCGGGGAAGACCAAACCAGCTTAATTGCACAGAAGTCCCCTTCAGAAATTACTTCCGCCACCGTAGAAGGCAAAGGGGAATGGGGACGCATTGGGTTTTTCTACCCGCAAAACCATTCCAACTTGATGAACTGGCTGGTGTTTGCCTTGCAGCAGCGCGCCAAAGAACTGGGCATCCCCGGCGGGCCGGAACTGGCGGTGCGCTCTTCATATTCCACGGAGAACATTATCTCATCCGCTTTTAAAATAGCCAATTTGTGCGACAACAAAAAACTGAAAGGCGCCGTAATTTTGGGCCCCGAAATTACGGTCTGCGATCCCTCGGTCAGAGAAAATTTTTATGATATTCTGACCCACATGCTGGAGATTATGCTCATCCGCTGCGGCGTCATCAATTATGAAGACGCCAGCTCTCCCAGCACGTACGTGAAAATACTCTCGGAGTTGTTAAGATGAAAAAACTGACTGTTTTGCTGACAGCGTTGTTTTGCCTGGGGGCCTGTTCCGGCCATATGAAAAGCGCCGTAAAAAACGGCGTCATCGCCCCTTCCTTTAACGATACCCTGATGGATGATAATTACCTGTGGGTGCGCGGCTTCGGAGCGGCAAACCCGGCGCACCAAACCGATTCCCAAAGGCGCATCCTTTCGCGTGAAGCGGCCATTGCACACGCGTACCAACGCGCCACGGAAGTCATTTACGGAGCCAACCTGGAAAGCAATGTGCAAATCGTAGACGCCGTGTCGGAAGGCTCCACCATCCACACTTCCTCCGAAGGTCTTTTAAACAATATGGAGTTGGTGTCCACCGAATATCTGGACGACGGAGGCTGCACGGTTATTATGCGCCTCTCCCGTGAAAAACTAGGCCCCGCCGCAGCGAATTTACAGGAGAAAAATAAATGAAGAAACTGCTGTTTATCGCTTTAGTCAGTTTATTTGCTTTTTCGGCCTGCCGTGCCATACATATCGGCCCCAAAGGGGAAGGGGAATACGTAGTGGCCGAATCTCTCGTGCCGTATGACGAAAACAACATTTCCGCCATGAAAAAAGAAGGAGAACTGGCCGCCCAGCGCGCCGCCGTGGAAAAAGTGGCCGGTATTTTTATCTCTTCTGCCACCACCGTGGAACAGGCGCAGCTGGTGGAAGATAAAATCACTTCCAAATCCGCCGGTTTCATCCGCCGCGGTTATGTGCAAAAAGCCTATCGCAGAGGGGATCAGTGGTACACCCGCGTACGGGTCATGGTGTTGGTCAAAGACATCAGCGATATTATTAAAGAAAGCGAGGCGGACGCGTTCGCCAAAAAGACCAATATCTTAGTCACATCGCGCGAAATGGTGGGAGACAATGTTTCTCTGACGCAGGACTGCAAACAGGCCATTTACCGCGCACTGAAGGACCAGCCCTTTGCGTTGGTCAACGGGGACAATTTGAGCCAGAACAATTTAGACAACCCCACACCGGTCATAGACCAGGCCCGCCGAGACGGAGCGCGTTTTATTATCATGGCCGACGTCAATACCGCCCCCCTGCAGGCCCTGCCGGGCATTACCTCTCCGTTTAAAACATACCGCGCCCGGGCCAACATTAAAGTGGCTTCCACCAACAACTACCAGGTGGTGGGCGAAGCGGCCGACCAGGTCAGCGGTTTGGACCCGCTGGAAAACATTGCGGCGCAAAAATCCGTTTCCGCCGCCTGCGAAAGTGCGGCCAAGCAGTTAATTGACCCCATCAATGCGGCCATTATTTCCGCCAAAAAATTTAACGTCGTGGTGGAAAACGTTAAAGGCATTGAACAGCTAAAAAAACTGCAGGATATTTTCAAAGAAATGCGCGAAATTGAAGATTTCAACCTGGTTAAATATACCAATTCCGACGCCTATTTCGAAATCGCGGCCAATATTCCCTCCGGAGAGGAACTGACCGCCAAAATCATCCGCAGCTACAATGTAAACTTTACGGTCATGAGTATTACGCCGCAGGAGATTGTGCTGAACTTTATTTAATATGTTATCCAATATCCGCAGCTGCGCCCTGCGGGGCATAGACGGCTTTGAAGTCACGGTTGAGGTGGACATTTCTTCGGGGATGCCCACCTTGTCCGTCGTAGGCCTGCCGGATGCGGAAGTAAAAGAAAGCAAAGACCGCGTCGTGGCCGCCGTGCGCAACAGCGGATATGATTTCCCGTTAAAACGCATTACCGTCAATTTAAGCCCAGCCGAACTGCGCAAGAGCGGCACCCAATTTGACCTGCCCATCGCCGCAGGCATTTTAGCCGCGTCGGGCGCGCTGTCCGAAACGGCGGTCAAAAAGCTGCAAAACCTGTTACTGTTGGGTGAACTGGCACTGGACGGCACCCTGCGCCCGTGCGCGGGCGTATTGCCCATGTTGATTTCCGTCAAAGACAAAAATTATACCGCCGTCATCGCGCCGGACAATCTGTTGGAAGGCCGCGCCTCGGGCGTGCCTTTTGTCACGCCGCGCACCCTGCGTGATTTGGCGCAGTGGCTGGAAGGCAAACAGCCCGACGAGTCCGTGCAGATTACTTATATGCCGCAGGCACAGGAAGAGACGGAAATCCCGCTGGATTTTTCGGACGTAAAGGGACAGGCCGTGGCCAAACGCGCGCTGGAAATAGCCGCCGCGGGCGGACACAATGTACTCATGATCGGCCTGCCGGGCACGGGTAAAAGCATGTTGGCCAAGCGTTTCCCGTATATTCTGCCGCCTTTGTCCAACGAAGAAGCGCTGGAAATCACCAAAATTTATTCCGTGTGCAATTTAATCGGAAAAACGGCCAAACGCCTGACGCAAAGACCGTTTCGCGACCCGCACCATACTATTTCCGACGTGGCGCTGATCGGCGGCGGCACCAATCCGCGCCCGGGCGAAGTGTCCCTGGCGCACAACGGGGTGCTGTTTCTAGACGAATTTGCCGAGTTTTCCCGCACTACGCTGGAGGTATTGCGCCAGCCGCTGGAAAATGGATATGTCACCATTTCCCGCGCCAAAGAAACCGTTACCTACCCGGCGCGTTTTACTTTGCTGGCGGCCATGAACCCCTGCCCCTGCGGCCACCTGGGGGACCCGCACAAAGCCTGCACCTGCACGCCGGTACAGATTAACCGATACCGCTCCAAAATTTCGGGTCCGCTTTTGGACCGCATTGATTTAACCGTTCAGCTTAATCCGGTAGCTTACGCAGACTGGAATAAAGCCGCCGAAGGCGAAACCTCCGCCCAAATTCGCGCGCGCGTTATCGCCGCGCGGCAGCGGCAGCAGGCGCGTTTTAAAGGCACGGATACCACCGCCAATGCCTTTATGACGCAAAAACAAATCAAAGAATTTTGTAAATTGCCCGAAGGAGCGGACGCTATTTTGGAGGCCGCCATGCGCAAATTCGGCCTCAGTGCGCGCAGCCTGGACAAAGTGCTTAAAACCGCCCGCACCATCGCGGATTTGGAAGGAAAAGACAGCATAGAAAACGCGCATTTAATTGAGGTGCTGCAATACCGCCCGCTGGACCGCAAGGGGGTGCCCGACTTATGAGCATTTCCACGCAGGAACGGCTGGCGCGCATACGCGTCAACGCTTTTTTATACCTTCGGGCGGACTGGCTGACGCGGCTGATAGAAATTTTCGGATCGGCGGAAGAAATTTTAAAACAAAACGCCGACACGCTGGCGCGCGAAGCGCAGATGAACCCTTCCACCGCCGCGCATTTCCTGCGCGACGCATTCGCCATAGACCCCGAAGAAGAACTGGAAAAAACCGAAAAATACGGCGGGCGCATTTTGGTGCCGGAAGACG
>CALUXH010000094.1 GCA_944324695.1 uncultured Elusimicrobiales bacterium
TTGGCAATCAGGCCGTCGGCTTCTTTAATGGAACAGAGCGAAATGGCAATTTCGCTTTCTTTGAGTTCCTCGCGGTATTTCTGGTACAGGCGGGCTTTGCGCGCCTCACCGTCCAGCTTTTTAATTTGTTCGGCAATCAGCGTGACCGTGTCGGACAGGCGCGCCAGGTCCATATCCACGCGCTCCAGGCGGCGGATACATTCCTCGCGTTTGGCTTTGTATTTGGATACGCCGGCCACTTCCTCAAACATTTCGCGGCGCTGCTCCGGCGTGGCGGAAAGCACACTTTCCACGCCGCCCTGGTCAATAATGGCGTAGCCTTCGCCGCCGATGCCGGTGTCCAAAAACAAGTCGCGTATGTCGCGCAGGCGGCACTGCACTTTGTTTAAATAGTATTCGCTTTCGCCGGAGCGGAAAATTTTGCGGCTGACGGTAATTTCGTTAAAATCCAGCGGCAGATTGCGCGTGGAATTGTCAAACACCATGCTGACCTGCGCCATATTCAGCGGGGCGCGCTTGGCCGTGCCGTTAAAAATAATATCCACCATAGAGGCCGAGCGCAGCGCCTTCCAGCTCATTTCGCCGATGGTCCAACGCACGGAATCAATGACGTTGGACTTGCCGCAGCCGTTGGGCCCCACCACGCAGGTGATGCCGGGCTCAAAGTCCAAACGCACCTTATCGGCGAAAGATATAAAACCGACGATTTCTATGGCTTTTAAATACATGAAATTACCGTCCTTTGGAAAAAAGGATATATATTGTATTATACATTATCCCGCGCGTACGGGGACGCGGGCAGCCAAAATCCCCTTTATACGCGTACGAAAAATGCGCTTAAAAACGGCTCCGAGGGCAAAAAGCCCCGCTCCCGAGGAAAAAAACGCTTGCAAAAGAAAAGAATATTTATTAGACTTTTTCGGTAAGGGTACCGGACCCCCCTTGCGCAGACGGAAAAGCGTCAAGCGCACGGCCAACATTTCAGACGTTTTAAAAATCCGAACCCTGCAATACTGTTTCCTGAAAGGAGGAACAATCACCATGGCAGAAAAAGTACTCAAAATCGGCGTAGAACGCGAAGACGGATTCCTGTACTACATTGACAAAGACGGCGACATTGCGCGCGTGCAGATGGCCCGCGGCGGCAAAAAAGGCGGCAAACCCAAAAAAGTGGAAAAAACCGGCATCAAGAAAGAAAAAGGATATCTGTACTTCTTGGACAAGAAAGGCGATATCTCCAGAGCCAAAATGGTTAACGCCAAATAATTTAAACGCCCCGCTTAAAGCGGGGCGTTTTTTTTGTTTATCCACTCATACTAATTTTTTGCGTCAAACCTTTTCAAAGGAACTGGCCTGCGGAAATATTCTTTGCAAAAAATTCACAAGATGCTGCCGGTTTACTTCCAGGCATTTTTCCGAGTCATTCAAACATACTAATTTGGGACGAAATTTTTTAATTTCTTCTTCATAATTCTGCCACAATTCCCACACCATACCATCGCTGCCAAACCAGCAGGAACAACGGCTGCGCCGCCAAAGCCCCTTCTTAAGCATTGCCTGTACAGCGGCAAACAGCAACATATTCACATTGTTTTCTTTACGAAAACGTGCCTGTTGCGTCTGCAATAACGCATTAGGAAACGCTTGCCACGCTTTCAAACAAGCGCTTTTGATATAAGCACTGACATTATGATGCGGCTCCAGTGGCAAAAACAGCCCCGGGTATTTGTTTTTTACTAACTGCACAATATATAAAAGCTGCCGGCCATAAGAGGTGGCATGATAGTCTTTTTGAGGGTAGCTAATAAACCGATTAATAGCTTTGTTCTGTTGGAAGAAATAAGAGGGCGGCAGCAACTGCCATACAAAAGTATCATCATTGGCCAATAAAAAATGTTCAGCCAAGTCCTTCCACAAAACGATACTTGTAGAAATTGCGCAAGAATTAAATGTAGGCAAACAATCTGCCGGCATAAACGCGGCATGAGTCAATATTCGCAGTTTGGGGTGTTCTGTGCGCAGCCACGGCGGCAAGGCTTGGCCGTTTGTAACGAGTACAACCCTCCTTATCCAAGGCAAAAATTTTTCTACTGAACGTAAAAGATATCTCAGCTCATCATTCTGCACATAACGAGCATGAGATACACTTTCTCCATTCTTTTGGGCCCAAAAATTTCTCTGAGCAATAAAATCCGGGTCGCTGCCATTAACCCATAGAATGACCAAGTCTATCGGAAAAGCTGTTTTCATCTAAAAATTTTGCTCCAAAAATAAATGCTGTCCATGCCGCAAACTTTTACCAACACAGCTAACGTCTTCCAGCGCAGCCGACTCCAACCGCCGCAATAGGGTATATTTTCCAAAAACACATGCCACGCTTCCCGCAGCAAGTCAATATTTTGTTGCCGTATGCAGACTGTAAACTTTCTAAAGCGGCATATGGCCCAGACTATGGTTCTCATCCACTGGTTTAAAACGGCTTTGTCCCATTTTCCCCTTTGTATCAGTTCTTTTCGCAAAGCCAGCAAGTTAAGCAAAATGCCCTTAGCCATATTTAAGGCATTGGAAGTAATAGCGCCTGCCACATCTTTGCGATAAATATACAGCCTTTCCGACACCAAGGCAATTTGGCGGGCATACATAAAAGCCAGCACAACAAAAGGGAAATCTTCCGCCACGCGGCCGGGCCAAAAGGTAAATTTATTTTCTTCCGCCCACTTTCTTTTAAATAATTTCCCCCATAAAACGGCATCCTGATAGCCGGCCCAAAACCGGGCGCCCGGCTCTGCCGAAGGCACCTTATAAAAGCTGCTATGGCAATGCGTTTTTTTACGAAGGGTTCCGTTTTCTTCCGCTTCGCAGAATAAACACTTTGTTAAATCCGCCCCCGTCCGGCAGGCAGCAGTATATAATTTTTCCAAATACTCATCTGTCACCAGGTCATCTGCATCTACAAAAGTAACATATTCCCCCTGGGCCAGGGAAAGCAAGCGATTGCGTGTTGCGGCTACACCTTTATTAGGCTGGGAAAAACAGCGGATTCGTGCGTCTTCTTCCGCTGCCTTTTGAAGTATTTTGAGCGACTGGTCCGCAGAGCCGTCATCTATACAAATAATTTCAAAGTCCGCGAACGTTTGGCTTTGTAAAGAATGTAAGCACTGCGGCAGGTATTTTCCCGCATTGTATATGGGGATTAAGACGGATATGGCGGGGGTCATGTCTCCTCCTTGATTGAATTTTCCGCGGAGGAAACAGAAACGGCCATTTGCCTTGGGACCATTCACGCACCCAACAACAAACAGCCGTAGCCGCCCGTCATCTGCTGATGACGAAGCGGCATTCAGCGGCAAATGTACGGGTAATTAGGCCGTACACTGGTCGCCTCAAACGACTGTTTTTGGAGTGAATGGTGCCGCTGTGCGGCTGCCCCTGTTCCTCACGGGATTCCAAAAACAGATTAAATAAAAAGCCGGATTAGGGCTTTGTAAAATCGTTCTCCTTATTGTTTTTCCTTATAATAACAAATTTTTACCCTTGTTTTTCTGGCAGCAGCGGATTATACTTAGATATCGGCGCGGGCCGCCCGCGCCGGATTTGCCCCTGTCCGCGACGCGCCGCCACCGGCCCGCGGCCTTTTCCTTCAGGCCCCGCCCTCTGCGTCCGCCGTTGACACTGACGAGAAATTAATGATTAAATGTGAGTACGGGTTTCCCGTCAAGACTACACGGAGGAAGTTATGGAAATTAAAGTTACCGCCAAAAACATCAAATTGACGCCCGCCATCAAACAGTTTGTGCAGACCCGCGTCAGCAAAATTGAAAATTATGTGGACCACATCGTCTGGGCGCAGGTGTTGCTGTCCGTAGAGAAAAAAATCAACCAGCGCGCTGAAATTATCATCCACACGGGGGGTAAAAACCCGGTAAGCGCGACCGCGGTGGAAACCGATTTGTACAAAGCCATAGACGCCGCCGCCGTCAAGGCCGAAGCGCAGCTGAAAAAGGCCAAAGAAAAAACCAAATCCAAACGCACGGCCAAAAAAGCCGCCGCAGCGGAAGAATTCGCTACGTTTACCGACCATATTCTGCTGCCTCCCAACGACGTAAAATTTTCGGTCATCAAGCAGGTGGAAGTTACCCCGATGAATCCCGAAGACGCGGCTTATGAAATGGAACGGCTGGGATATTCGTTCTGGATGTTTTTGGATGAAGATTCCAAACAGATTAACCTGATTTTTAAACGCCTGGACGGCACGTACGGGCTGATTAAACCGGTTAAGAAAAAATAAGAAGGCAAGCGGTGCAGGAATTTACCAAATCCGTGACAGTCAGCGAACTGCTCCAGGTGAAACGTCTTCACCTGGAGCTGGTTTGCGGCAAACGCTATGTGCACCGACAAATTACCACCTCGAGCATCAACCGCCCGGGGCTTGCCCTGTGCGGGCATTTGGATTATTTCCGCGCCAACGCCATACAAGTGTTCGGGCGCGGTGAATACGGCTTTTGCCTCAAGGAAAAACCGTCCGTCTTAAAAGCCAACGTGTCTAAAATGTTGGGAAAAGGCAGCGTGCCATGCGTTATTATGGCGGCGGATTTGGATCCGCTGCCCGCTATTAAAAAAGCCTGCCTGGGGGCGGACGTGCCCGTGTTAAAGACGGACATGGAATCGGCAGAGTTTGTAGCGGAGTTTTCCCGCTTTTTAGACGAACAGCTCTCCCCTGTTACGCATTTGCACGGGGTACTGTTAAACGTCAGCGGCATCGGTGTGCTGATACGCGGGGAAGCGGGCATCGGCAAAAGCGAATGCGCGCTGGAACTGATTAAGCGCGGACATATTTTGGTAGCCGATGACGTGGTGGAGGTGCAAAAACGCTGGGGACGTTTTTTGATGGGGTCCTGCCCTGAAATGCTCAAACACTACATGGAAGTGCGGGGTTTGGGGATTTTAGATGTGGAACTTTTGTTCGGAGTAGGGTCTACTCTGGATGAAATGAGCATTGACCTGGAAGTGGTGCTTACGCCTCCGGCCAAAAACATTGACCGTTTGGGCGTGGAACAAAACACTTCCGAAATTCTGGGGGTGGACGTACCCTCCCTGCGCCTACCGGTTACCCCGGGGCGCAATTTGGCGGCGCTTATAGAAGTGGCCGCTTTAAACCAGCGGTTAAAAGCGCAGGGCATTTTCTCGGCCAAAGAATTCAGCCGTAAAATGCTGGACCGCATGAAACGGACGGCTAAAAACCATGCAAACCAAGCGTAAACTTTTTATTATTACCGGCATGAGCGGCGCGGGGAAAAGCCAAGCGCTGAAGATTTTCGGCGATTTTGGTTTTTACTGCGTGGACAATTTGCCGCTGGCCTTATTCAAGCAATTCGCCGATTATGTTAAACAGCGGCCCGAACTGCAAAACGTGGCCTTGGGGGTAGACGTACGCGAAGGGGAACGGCTTAAAGAATTGCCGGCGTTGCTTAAAAATCTGACGAAAGACGATTTCAGCCCCAAAGTCATTTTTTTGGACGCATCCGAAGAATGCCTGATACGGCGTTTTTCTGAAACCAAGCACAAACATCCCATTCATAAAAAGCTCGCCGCGGCCATTGCGCACGAGCATGACCTGCTGACCCCCATCAAAGTGGCGGCGGACAAAGTCATAGACACCACCGATTTAAAACTGGGAGAATTGAAGGAAAAGATTTCCGCCCTGTTGGAACTGAAAAAAGAAGGAGAAATGCAGATTTCCGTGGTGTCTTTCGGATTTAAAAACGGCATTGCCAAAGAAGCCGATATCGTTATGGATGTGCGCTTTTTGCCCAATCCGTATTACGTCAAAGGCCTGAAAAACAAAACCGGTCTGGACAAGCCTGTGCAGGACTATATTTTGTCTTTTAAAGAGTCACGCGAATTTGCCGACCGCTTTGCCGATTTGATTAAATACCTGATACCGAAATATATTAAAGAGGGAAAAAGTTACCTGACCATAGCCATAGGCTGCACCGGAGGCAAACACCGCAGCGTGTTTATGGCGCACCAACTGGCCGAAACGCTGCGCAAGCAGGGGCTCAGCGCGTCAGAATTTCACAGGGATATAGGATTATAATATGGTAGAACTCATTTTAGTAACCCACGGCAACCTGGCCGCGGAAATGTTGGCCACGGCAGCCCAGATCTTGGGCAAGCCCGCCGAAGGCGTCAAAACGCTTTCGGTTACCACGTCCAGCTCGGTGGAGCAGGGCGCGCAAGAATTGCAAACGCTTCTGGCGGCGGCTGACAACGGCGCCGTGGTGCTGACCGATATTTTCGGAGGCAGCGCCACCAACATCGCGTTAACCGCCACCAAGGATTGCGCCAAATGCCACGTAATTACCGGGCTGAACCTGAGCATGCTGCTTACGGCTTTAAACAGCCGCAAAAAACTGGCCGCCAAAGAACTGGCGGAAAAGATAGAAGCGGATGGTAAACGCGGCGTTATTAACGCAACGGAGCTGCTGATTAAGGGGCTGTAATATGCCTGTTATTTTTGCGCGGGTGGATGACCGGCTCATACACGGACAAATCGTGCAAGCCTGGCTGCCCGAACTGAATATTGACGAAGTAGTCATCCCGTGTCCGCACGAGCGGGAAGGACTGGTTAATAAAAATTTATTGCGCCTGTCCCTGCCGTTTGAATATGATTTGGCGGTGATGGATCCGGCTTGCTGCGTAGGTTATATTACTACGTCCAAAAAGCGCATTTTCCTGCTTTTGGGTTCTTTGCAGGATTTAAATCCGCTTCTGGAAGACGGACTGCAAATCAAATCTTTAAATATCGGCGGCATGCATTTTAAGGAAGGAGCGCAAAAACTGGCTGAAAACGTATTTTTGGATGCAACGGATAAAAGAACGTTGCGCATTTTAACCGATTTGGGGATAGATATTGAAACGCGGGCGGTGCCCAGTTCCAAATCCGTATCCGTAAAAGAAACATTATAAACATGACCCTGTCTCTTTCTTTGCTGTGCGTTTTTGCCGCGCTGCTGGAACTGGATACGACGTATGCATTCCAGACGCTTGTTTCGCGCCCCATTATTGCCGGCCCGCTGATAGGGTGGCTGACCGGGGATGTGGCGGCCGGCGTACAAATAGGGATTTTTGCGGAACTCTTGTTTTCGGACATATCCCCTTTGGGAGGCATCGTCCCTCCCAGCGGCGTGGTGGCCACGGCAGTCCCGCTGGCACTGTATTCTTTGGGAATAGAATTGTACTTTGGTTTCTTTGCAGGCGTTATAAGCGCGGTTTTATACTCTTTCTTTGACATGTTGCTGCGCAAGACGCGTTTCCAGTGGCTGGTATTTTTGGAAAAAAGGATTGGGCGTAAACCCCAAGACATTACCCGCATTGTGGCGGCCACGTTGCTTTTGTCTTTTCTGATGAGTTTCTTATTTATCTCTGCGGCGGTGTGGGGCAGTTCCCGGTTGATATTTGCTTTGTATCCCTATCTTCCGCCCAAAGCCCACTTTGCGTTTGATTTGGCTTATGCGGCCGTCCCGTGGATTGGGCTGGCGGCCCTGATTCCGGCTTTCCGGTTAAAAACGAGGTGATTATGCCCTTTTGGCTGCGTGTAAACATGTTTTTCCGCTCCTTTTTCTTACAGGCCGGGTGGAATTACGTCAAATATCAAAACTTCGGGTTTGCCCTGGTGATGATGCCTTTTTTGCGCCGTCTTTACCGCCAAGACCCCGAAGCCTTGCCCACCGTGCTGGCCCGCTACTTAGAAACATTCAACACGCATCCCGTCATGGCCTCTTTTTGCTTTGGGGCTATGGCTAAAAAAGAAGAAACCATTGCCAAAACCCATAATGTGGCAGAATATAAGGACCAAGTAGCCGAATGGATTGGCGCACGCAGGGGGCTTTCCATTACCGCCGCATCCATAGGGGACCGCCTGTTTTGGGGCACCCTAAAACCGCTGACTTTGCTGCTGGCCATATTTGTCTGGATGCTTCTGGGAGTTAATTTTCTGGAAAGCGCCGGGGCGGAAATTCCCCTTTCCCCCTTATATGCTTTTACCGCTTGTTTGGCGGCCTTCTTTGTCTATAACACTATTGCTTTGTTCGTCAGGTGGGAAGGATTAAAAATAGGCTATGAATCGGATGACGCCTCCTGCTTCGGCCTGACCCGTTTTGACTGGAACCGCACCATTTACAACGCCAAACGCATTGGCATTTTCTTTGCCGTGGGAATTATACTTTTTGGCGTGTATCGTTTCTTTGACGGCGTACGGGTGGATATACATTTCATTGCGCGCGCCGTGTTGGTGCTGTCATTTGTGATGTTTTCTTTTATTACGCGCCGCTTACGCCTCCCCAACGTATATTTGTATATAGCAGCCGTAATAATTTTTAATGTTGTGTGTTTATTTTAAAAGGGGATTTTTAACGTGATTACGCAAGAAATCAAAATTACCAACCGCCTGGGGCTGCACGCACGCCCGGCCGCCATGGTCGCGCAGACGGCCGCGAATTTTGACTGCGATATTAAAATTGCCAAAGACCGGGTGGAAATCAATGCCAAAAGCATTATGGGAGTCATGATGCTGGCCGCAGAATACGGCTCCACCCTGCGCCTGAGTTTTAACGGAAAGGACGAAAAAGAAGCCTGCTCGGCCATTACGCGCCTGTTTACCGACAATTTCAACGAGGAGTATTAAATGTTTGTTATCAAAGGCGTTTCCGCCAGCCCCGGAGTAGCCATAGGACCAGCCGTTTTGCTTCCTACGGCGGATTTTGCCGTGACGAACCAACATGTGGAAGCGGCAGAAGTCAAAGCGGAAATTGCCAAATTCAACCGCGCGCTGGAAAAAACCCTGGCAGACTTGGATGAAAGCGAAAAGAAGCTGCGTCAGACGCTGGGCGGGGAATACGCCAGTCTGATGTCCATGCACAAAATGATTTTGCAGGACCCCATGCTTAAAGACGCGGCCATTTCCAAAATCAAAAACGAACGCATGTCCGCCCAAGCGGCTATTTTTCACACGTTGCAGGAGTTGGCGGCCTCTTTTGACAAAATAGAAGACAAATTTTTTAAAGAACGCCGCAATGACATCTTTGACGTGGGCAAGCGCATGGTGGGCAACCTGCAGGGGGACAAAGGCCAATTTTGGGATTCCATACGCCGGCCTTCCGTACTTATAGCGCGGGATTTGTTCCCTTCCGACACCATGAACCTGCAAGAGAACCAAATTATCGGTTTTTGCACGGATTTGGGCGGCAAAACCAGCCACACGGCCATTTTGGCGCAAAGTTTAAAACTGCCAGCCGTGGTGGGGCTGTCCAACGCCGCGCGCCAGGTAAAGGACGGAGACACCGTTATCGTAGACGGGGAAAACGGCCTGCTGATTATCAGCCCGGACAAATATACGCTGGCCCGCTACAAAAAAACCCAGCGCGAAATTAAAAAGGCCGAGTCTCTGCTGCAGACCATCAACCACCTGCCTACCGTAACGGCGGACGGACGGTCTTTCAAGCTCATGGTCAATTTTGATCCGCGCACCGACACCAAAGAAAATAAAAAGCTGATTACAGACGGTCTGGGCCTGCTGCGCACGGAATTTTTGTATATGAACATTCCCCAGCCGCCCACCGAACTGGAGCAATACCAGATTTACCTGGCTACGGCTAAAAAATTTGATATGCGCCCCGTTACCATCCGCCTGGCGGATTTGGGCGCGGACAAATTGCCGGATTTTCCGCTGGACGAATTTGACAAAGACAACAATCCCTTTATGGGCTGCCGCGGCATACGGCTGTTTTTAAAGAACCCTGAGCTCATGCACATCCAGCTGCGCGCCATTGTGCGCACGGCGTGCGAAGTACCGGCCCAAATTAAGGTAATGATTCCCATGGTGTCTTCGGTGGAAGAGGTGCGCCACGTGCGCGCGGCTTTGAACGAAGTGCTGGCGGAATTTGAAAAACAGGGCAAGAAACCCGTAAATCGGATTGCCTTGGGCGCCATGATAGAAGTGCCGGCGGCCGCCATTGCGCTGGACGGGATGATTGGGGAAATGGATTTCCTTTCCATAGGCACCAATGACTTGATACAATATTTAATTGCGGTGGACCGCGTAAACCCCGATGTGGCGCACATGTACGACCCATGCCACCCCGCGGTGGTGCGCACCATACGCCAAATCATACAGACGGCCCACCAGCGCGGCAGGCAGGTCAGCATCTGCGGGGAAATCGCCTCCGACGTAAGAATGGTGCCCATGCTGCTGGGGCTGGAAGTGGATACGCTGTCCGTACCGCCGCGTATGTTTCTGCGCATTAAAAACCGCATACGCAATTTAAATTTTGAAGCGTGCTCCGACACGGCGCAGGCCGCTTTGCTGGCCTCCTCTTCGGAAGAGATACGCAAGCTGATTGAAACGCAAAGTCAAGATGAAGATTCGTAATTTTTCCATCGTGGCGCATATTGACCACGGCAAAACCACCTTATCAGACAGAATACTGGAAGACACGGGCACCGTGCCCAAACGCAAAATGCAGGCCCAGCTTTTGGACGGCATGGACCTGGAACGCGAGCGCGGCATTACCATTAAGGCCAAAGCCGTACGCATTCAGTATAAAGATTATATTTTAAACCTGATCGACACCCCGGGACATGTGGACTTTTCCTATGAAGTAGCCCGCTCTTTGCGCGCCTGCGAAGGCGTGCTGCTGCTGGTGGACGCGTCCCAGGGCGTGGAAGCGCAGACCGTGGCGCATGCGCACCTGGCGCAAAGCCTGGGACTGAAAATTATCCCCGTGATGAACAAGGTGGATTTGTCCCAGTCGGACGCGGACGCCGCCGAAGAACAGCTTTGGGACATTCTGCGCGAGCCTATTGAAGCCGAACGCGTCAGCGCCAAAACCGGCATGGGCATTGAACACCTGTTGGATCGCATTATCAGCGATGTCCCCGCCCCGCAAGGTGACCCGAACGCGCCGCTGCGCGCGCTGATTTTTGATTCTTTTTACGACCCGTTCCGCGGCGTGATTATGTACGTGCGCATTGTGGACGGCACGGTAAAAGCCGGCCAGCAAATCCGTTTTATGGCCACGGGAGCCGGTTATAAAGTGGAAGAAGTGGGCTTTATGACCCCCAAACAGCTGCACAAAGCCGCGTCACTGAGTGCCGGAGAAGTGGGCTATTTAGTGGCGGGCATTAAAGATATTCATCAGGTCAAAGTCGGTGATACCGTGACCCTAGCCGACCGCCCCGCCCAAACCCCGCTGCCCGGTTACGCCGACGCCAAACCCGTGGTGTTTGCCAGCATTTTCCCGGTGGAAACCACCGACTTCCCGCTGCTGCGCACGGCCTTGGAAAAACTCAATTTGTCTGATTCGTCCTTCCATTACCAAAGCGAAACCTCCAAAGCGCTGGGCTTTGGCTTCCGCCTGGGCTTTATGGGCATTCTGCACATAGAAATCGTCAAAGAACGCTTAGAGCGGGAATTTAACCTCTCGCTGATTGCCACCGCGCCCAACGTGGTATATCACGTCAAATTCACTCCGCGCAAGAACCACCCGCAGGAGCTGGCCGCCCTTCCGGATGCGCCGGACGACCCGGGTTATAAAATCATAGACAATCCGGCCAATTTTCCGCCGCACGGGGACATTATAGACATCAAAGAGCCCGTTATACACATCACGGTGGTTACGCCGGTGGAATTTATGGACGGGGTAATGACGTTGCTGAAAGAAAAACGCGGGACATTTATGAATATGGACCATTTGTCCAACCAGCGCGTCATTATTAAATATGAAATGCCCATGGGTGAAATGGTCATTGATTTTTACAATAAACTCAAATCCGTATCCAAAGGCTACGCCTCTTTTGACTATGAGGTGGCGGGCTTCCGCAGCGCCGACGTGGTGTTGATGGAAATCCTGCTGCACGGCACGCCGGTGGACGCACTGTCCGTCGTGGTGCATAAAGACAAAGCGCAGACCCAGGGCCGCGCGCTGTGCGCCAAATTAAAAGAACTCATCGGCCGCCAACAGTTCGAAGTGGCCGTGCAGGCCGCCGTCAACGGCAAAGTCATCGCCCGTGAAACCATTCCGGCTTACCGCAAAGACGTCATCGCCAAATGTTACGGCGGCGACATTACGCGCAAACGCAAGCTGCTGGAGAAACAGAAAGAAGGCAAAAAACGCATGAAGTCTATCGGCAGTTTAAACATCCCGCAGGAAGCGTTTGTGGCCATGCTGAAAATTGACGAAGAATAAAAACACCCGCCTTATAAGGCGGGTGTTTTTCTGTTAATCAAATATCCCGGACAGGGCGTTGCACAAACGCTGTTCTTTATCGTCAGATGCTCTGCACTCTATGCGGCCCCTTTTGGAAGGGTCGGCATAATGGTCATAATAAAACACAATCTCCGGACCCAAACGCGTGCTGTTACATTCGCCCCAGCTGCGGGGACGGCTGCAATACATCATCTGTAACGTTCCGTTGGCATAATCTCCGTTGGCACCGTTGTTAAAAAACCATTTATCCGCGCACTTCAGTTGGTTACGCCGAGAGGCCAGCGCGCAGCCCGGAATATCCACGCCGGCATCCGGCAAAGAATAAGCATATCCTCCGTTGGAAAGCCAATACATTTCCTGCGCTTCTTTTATGCTTCGCGCCACCGGCATCTGGGACATGATACGGCTTTTCAGCACTGCCATTTCATACTGCGGCAGCGCTACAGCGGCTAATATGCCGATAATCAGCACTACCACCAAAAGCTCTATGAGCGTAAAGCCGGCCTGTTTGAAAGGAAGCGAATGAAATTCCGAGTTACAATTTCTCAGAACGACATGATTGATAAAACCGTCTAAAACGCTTTTAGAGCGGCTTTTATTCCCCGAATACATTTTTTGATAAATTTTGCCCATACGCAAAATTTATCAAAAAAAAAAAACAATGCAACCCCTTCTAAACAGTCTGCCGCAAACACTCCGGCAAAAAATACAAGCGGAACAGGCCCGGATTTAAACAAATTTACCAATCCGCAAGGACAAAAAACAACAAAATAAAAGGCGGGGAACCCCGCCTTTTAACGTATCGTGGCAAACGGCAAAACATCAGTCCAAATACTTCTTGGCCAGTTCGTCATAGCGGTTAATGACCTGGCGCACAAAGTGGCGTTTTTCTATATAAGAACCCGGGAAAAACGCGCCTTTAAAACCGGCGATAATGATGTTTTTAAACTCTTTGCGCGTCAGCGGAATATTTTTTACCAGCAGTTCCAACTCTTTGCTGACATTGGTGTTGGATACCAGCCGGTTGTCTGTGGCAATGCTGACTGAGAGCCCGCGCGCAATCATTTCCCGCACGGGGTGTTTGGCTACGGACGTGATTTGCGGCAGTGTCTGCAAATTACTGGTCAGGCAAACTTCCACGCCGATGCGCTCGCTGGCGATATAATTGGCTAGGGCTTCCACATAGGCTTTTTTGTCTTTGACTTTGCGGTCTTTAATCATATCCGCGTCAAACAAATGCGTGCCGTGGCCGATGCGGTTGGCGTAACAGTCCGTAATGGCCTGAAAAATGGATTCGGGCCCGTACGCTTCACCGGAATGTACGGTTTTGCGCATAAAATACTTATGCACATATTTATACGCTTCCACGTGGTCGGAGGCCGGGTAACCGGCTTCTTCGCCGGCCAGGTCAAACCCCACTATGGGCAATTTTTCTTCGCGCGCCAGCTTGACCACCAAGCGCGCCAGCTCCAGCGACGCCGCGCCGAACACTTCAAATTTGGAATACTGCGACAGCACGCTGAACAGTTTTTTATAATACGGCGACATATTGGCGTTAAAACTGCGCATGGCGCAGGTAATTACACCAAAGTAAAACGGCAAATCTTCCCCTTTTTTGACGGCGGGCCGGGCATTGTGTTCTTTTTGTGCGCGGCGCAGGCCGGCCACCACGGCGCGCACGGCGTCGGCCACGGTCAGTTTATCCCCGGCGTGCAGCTGCGGCGCAAAGCGGACCTCTATGTAGCGCACGCCTTCGGCGGCGGCGTCCTGCCCCAGCTCATAGGCGATACGCTCTATGTTCTCCGCCGAACGCATAACGGCGGTGGTATAATCAAATCCCTTTAAATATTCCGGCAGGGAATTATATTGTTTTTTAAATACTTTTTCGCGCAGGCCTTTTTCGGTATACGCGGGCAGATCCACGCCGTCTTTCTGCGCCAGCTCAATCAGCGTGGGCAAACGCAGGGAACCGTCCAGGTGCACATGCAGGTCCGCTTTAGGGATAAGGCGTATAAATTCGGCGTTTATTTTTTTCATTTGATTTTCTCCGTTTGCTGCCCCTGCGGCGTATCTTTGACGGCATAGCCTGCGGCGGCCAGCGCGGCGCGCAGTTCATCGGATTTTTGATAATCCTTGGCCGCACGGGCTTCGGCGCGGCGGGCCAGCAGGTCTTTCACTTCCTGAGGCAATTCCTCGCCGTTTTTTTCCTGCGGCGCGCGGAATATATCCAACGCCAAAATGCCGTCGGCGAATTTCAAAAACTCCACCTTTTCGGCCGGATTTAACTCCGCCCCGCGCAGGCTCTCCCACACAACGGCCAGGGCTTTGGGAGCGTTTAAATCATCCTCCATAGCGGCGCGGAATTTGTTTTTTGCTTCTTCCAAGTGTGCCGTCAACGGCAGCGGCTGGGCCGCGGCGGTCTGCACGGCCTTGGCGGCCTCCCGGCGCAAAGTTTGCAGGCTTTTGCGCGCCGCATCCAAAGATTCATAGGTAAATTCCAGTTGGGTGCGGTAATGCGCCGTCAGGCACAAATAACGGTAATCCAGCGGGTCATACCCTTTGTCACGCAGGGTTTGCAGGGTGACAAAAGTACCGCCGGATTTGGACATTTTGCCCGCGCGCAGCACCAAAAACTCCCCGTGCACCCAATACCGCACATATTTTTGGCCCGTGGCGGCTTCGCTCTGGGCGATTTCATTGGTGTGATGCACCGACACATGGTCTATGCCGCCGCAGTGTATATCCACCGTTGGCCCCAGGTACTTCATCGCCATGGCCGAGCATTCCACATGCCAGCCCGGGAAGCCTACGCCCCAGGGGCTGTCCCACTCCATTTGGCGTTTTTTGTCTTTGGGGGAAAACTTCCATAAAGCAAAATCCGTCGGATTGCGTTTTTCCTCGCTCATTTCCACGCGCGCGCCGCCTTTTAAGCCTTCCAAGCGGCTGCGGCCCACCAGCGCGTCATAACGCGGGAATTTGGAGGTGTCATAATAAATTCCGTCCGAGGTACGATACGTATAGCCCTTGTCCTCCAGCGTTTTGACCAGCGCAATCATTTCCGGTATATGCGCCGTGGCGCGGCTGATGACCGTGGGACGGGTGCAGTGCAAAGCGTCAAAATCTTCAAAAAATTTCTGTTCGTAAAATTTGGCGATGTCCCACGCGCTTTTGCCCTCGCGCGCGGTGGCCACTTCCATTTTGTCTTCGCCTTCGTCGGCGTCAGACACCAAGTGCCCCACATCCGTCACGTTCATGACGTGCTTAAGCGGCATGTTTAGACGCAGGGTGCGCGCCAGCAAATCTTCAAAAACATAGGTGCGCATATTGCCGATATGCGCATAATTGTACACGGTCGGCCCGCAGCAGTACATGGTGGCTTCTTTGGAATTGAGCGGCGTAAACTCTTCTTTGCGGCGGGTTTCGGTATTATAAAGCTGCATGGTGCTGCGCCTCTTTAAGCAGGGTATTGTATTGCCGCACTAGCTCATCAAAAAACAAATCGCAGGTCACCTGTCCCACTTCATTGGCGGCTTGTTCGCCTAAAATACAGCTGACTTCAATGTCGGAAAGAGGATTGACCGCCCCGACACTGGAAATGGAATAGGTAAACCCAGAAGGGCGGTAAGTGCGCAGGGCTTTTTTATAGGCCGCGTCCAACGCTTTTTGGAACAGAGCCATATTTTTGGAATTGGCCGACGCGCCGAGACTTACGCGTTTGGCCGCCGCCACTACGGTTACGTCCGTGTAGCGGCCGTAAGAAGCGGCAATTTCTTCCGAAGTAAAATCCGCACTTTCATCTACAGCCGGTTCCGTTTGCTGAAAAAGCCCCCCTTCCCCCAACACGCTGGGGTCGGGCAACTGACCGTAGTAATTGTTGGTATCGTTAATACCCGTAAAAGCTGACGGATTTTCATAGGCGGAATAATCAATGCCTTTTAATTTGCGGCGGGATGTATAATCCACGCTGCTGCAGGCGGCGCATAAAAAAGCGCAAAGGGTGCAAAACAGAACAGTCTTTTTCATTTTTCTTCTCCGATAAGCAAGGTTACCGCGGCGTGGCACATGGCCGCTTCCCCGCGGCCGATTTCTCCCACATGCTCGTGGCTTTTGGATTTGAAACTTACGTCTTTTTCATCTATTTCAAAAATACGGGCCAGGCTGGCGCGCACCGCGCCGTAATGCGGGCTGATTTTGGGCTCTTGCGTAATCAGCGTAGCGTCTATATGCACGATGCGGGCATGATGCCTGCGCAACAATTCCAGCACGCGTTTGGCTATTTTTTTACTGTCTATGCCTTCAATACTTGGATCGGTCGGCGGGAAAAGCAGGCCTATTTCCCCCAAACACGCCGCTCCCAAAGCCGCATCGCACACGGCATGCAACACCACATCCCCGTCACTGTGGCCGGCAAAGCCTTTTTTATGCGGAATTTCCACTCCGCCGATAATAAACCGCCGGCCCTGTACCAAACGGTGCAGGTCAAAACCAAAACCCGTGCGCTGACACGCGCCCGCGGTTAAAAACGCTTCCGCCATGACTAAATCCTCCGGCGTGGTAATTTTTAAATTCTTATAATCCGACGGCTCTATTTTTACGCTTACGCCCAAACGCTCCACCAATTGGGACTCATCCGTCGCATCCTGCAAATGTCCAAATTTATCCAGTGCCCGGCGTAAAATATCCGCGCGGTAACACTGCGGCGTTTGTGCGGCCCACAGGCTGCTGCGCTCCAGCGTGCGCTCCACCGCGCCCGCATGCACCTGTTTGACCGTATCTTTTACCGGTACGGCCAACACGGCTCCTCCCTCTTCAAAACCGCGCTTTAAACAGCGCGCCACCGCCTGCGGGTCCACCAGCGGGCGGGCCCCGTCATGCACGGCCACCGCCTGCACACGCGCATCCAGCGCGGCCACTCCGCTGATAACGGACGCCAAGCGGGTAGCCCCCGGCAAGGCAAAAGAGAGATGAGGGAAATATTGCTTGAGGATTTCGCGGTTTTCGGGCGCGGTGACCACAACAATTTGCTTTATGTGCGGCACTTTGGCCAACGCCTGCACCGCACGCAAAAGCACCGGACGGCCGGCCAAGGGCAACATTTGTTTGGGGCGGCCCATGCGTTTACCCAGGCCGCCGGCTACGATGACTGCTCCGGCAAAAATCAGTTCGTCCTGCATCCGCTCCCTACTTTATTTTGGCAAAAATCATGCGCCCCGAAGACGTCTGCAAAATGGAATAAACGGATACTTCGGTGCGTTTGCCAATGAATTTGCGTCCGTCTTCCACCACTACCATGGTGCCGTCGTCCAGATATCCGATGCCCTGTTCTTTTTCTTTGCCGTCTTTCATAATAAACAGCGACATCGTTTCGCCGGGCAGCACCACGGGTTTTAAAGCGGTGGCCAAATCGGCAATGTTTAACACCACCACATCATACAAGGCGCCTATTTTATTAACGTTAAAATCCAGCGTCACCACTTCCGCGTCAAAACTTTTGGCCAGTTTGACCACGCGTTCCGTATCATTTTCCGCCTTAGGCGTTTTGGAAGTGATGCGTACGGCAATTTCTTTGAGCTCCTGCAGGCGGGAGGCCACATCCAGCCCGCGGCGGCCTTTGGCGCGTTCCAGCGGGTCTTTGGAAGCGGCCATCTTATTGAGCGCTTCCAGCACAAACACCGGAATGACGATAATACCGGAAAGAAAATTGATTTCGCACAAATCCACGATGCGTCCGTCCATCAGGGCGGTGACGTCGGCCACTTTCAGGTGCCGTCCTTTGTAAGACAGTCCCTCCAAGTCCCGCGATTTAAACAGACTGGCCAGGACTCCAAAAATAATCAGCCCGATTTCCACATAGCGGCCGTTGTTGACCCACCACTCCAAAGGATTGGGACCAGAAAAATTCTGCACGGCATAATCGGTAAACACAAACAGCAAATAGCCCAGCAAAAAGCCGGAGCAGGCAATCATGATTTTAATCAGCCGCAGCCGTTTAAACACCGCTTCGGCAATAATCACTATCAAAGCGCACAAAAGCCCCGCCGCCAAAGAAACGGCGTCTTTGTCAATAAAATCATACGTCAGAAAAGGAAAAGCAATCAGAGTGGAAAAACGGAAAATCCAAATAGGCATATGCCCTCCGTAAAGCCGGCCCGGCGGTCCGTCCGGCGTAAATTAAAGTATACGTATATTTTATCATTCCGCGGCAGGTTTGTCAGGGAGGGAACGGGCAATTTGATTTTTACGCGGTTCCATCCCGGCCGGACAACTCCCAAAACTTCCAGGCCGCCCCGACCCGGCCCGGGAGACAAAACACAACGCAAGACGGGGCGCCTGAAGAAGACACCCCGTCAATTATTTTGTTTGATGGGCCAACCGAACTCATGTTCCGCTTGCCGCATTTCAAAAAACTATTATTTTTTGATATTTTTCGATACGATGCTCTCCCCTCCGCTTTTATTTGCAGCAATTTACCTCATAAACGTCTGCGTAGTACAAGGTCTTCATCGCAGTAGATGCAGTAGGTTCCGTCTCTTCAGCCTGGCAATTCAAGGTTACAGAATACAGCTGATAAGGCTGCTGCGTCCCGGCTTTTTCATAGGGAGGACAATGATCCACGGGTTTGCCATTATACAAAGTGCAAGAATCTCCCCCGCACCCGTTGATATGACATCGCGTTTTACAAAGTTCCGTCGCATCTGGCAATTCCGCAAAAGCCCCGTTAACATTGGTCCTATACGGTACACTGCCGCAAGTACTGTGCGGCACAGACAGGGAACAGCGGCTTGAGCTTCTCCAACGGCCGGTAATGGTTACTGCCGGGGAACTTTCCACTTCCACTCTCTCGCTGCGCAATACATATTCATTACAGCTCTTGCCTTTGTCGGCTTCCGTACAGGTGTAACGCTCATTCTGGCTATAAAACCTGGAACCGCCGCACCCATTGCTAATAATGGACGTATTCGGATATTCGAGCTCTATCGTCTTTACAAAAGTGCGGGAGGAATTGCAGCAAGTGTCACTCAATATTTTCCACTGGCAAGTATTGAGGCATTGTTTTACCACACTTCCAAACTCACATCCTTCTTTATCGGTTACAGGAGCTCCGGGAGTACATACTCCTTCCCCGGTACATTTGCCCCATTCGCCCACATTCCACTTCCCTGTAGAAGTATCACAGCTTGCTGAGCGTGTGCGGGTGCCGCAATTGCCACAGGGTTCACTCTCCGTCGGCTTTGTATTAGGGTCGCAGTTCACGGCACATTCCTCCACGGTCTTGCTGCACTCTCCCCATTCTCCCTCTATCCAGTTCCCCGTGCTGGTATCGCAGGTAATCGTTCGGTATTGCCACCCGCATCCGTTACAGCCTCTGCTCGTAGTAGGCGCACTGTGCGTGCTGCACATATACTCTATCGGCTCTTCTTCAGACGTGTCCGCCGCACATTCATCCACCTCCACACTTAACGCAGAACATTTATCATAATCTTTGTTCAAACTGTCGCAATACTCCCCTTCACAGCATATCTGCCCGTCTTTATACGACAGCATCTTCAGCTGATACCCCTTGCTCTTTGACGTGGCCGTTATCCCCTGCGTCCCCAAACTATACGTATAATTGGGATCATTCACCCCGCTAAGCATGCTCAGCTGACTGCTGTCGGACAAGTATTTCTTGCCAAATACGCAGCGGTTTTCCTGCTCCGTACGCACCGCCGTCAAAATATTTTCCGCCTCCGTCGTCTTGCGCGTCTCCAATACGCGCGAAAACCGCGGCACCGACACCGCCGCCAATACGCCCAACACAATGACCACCACCAACAGCTCCGTCAATGTGAAGGCTTTGTTCTTTTTATTCTTTTGATGCATATGACTCCTTGTAATGCCCTGTAT
>CALUXH010000095.1 GCA_944324695.1 uncultured Elusimicrobiales bacterium
TGCCGCCTCTTTCCTCAAAGTCCGCTTTCAGCACGGGGCCCATCATCTGCATGGGCGAACGCGCGGTGGAGAGGTTGGGGATAAATTCGGGCGCGAATTTTTCCACATAATTAACCCACGCGGGGCAACAGCTGGTCAGCTGCGGCAGATTGGTGCCTTTTTTGAAACGTTCCAAAAATTCCGTCGCTTCTTCCACAATGGTCAAGTCCGCCGCAAAGGCCGTGTCATACACGTAGTCAAAACCCAGCATGCGCAGCGCGGTGGCGATTTTTCCGTCAATGGGTTCACCGGCAGGCAGACCGAAAATCTCCCCTAGGCCCACGCGCACGGCCGGCGCGATGTGTACCGCTACTTTTTTCTTCGGATCATTAATAGCCTTAAACACTTCCTCGATTTCCGAAGAGTTCGGCATCAAAGCCCCCGTGGGACACACGCGGGCGCATTGGCCGCAGGATACGCATTCATGGCTTTCGCCCAGTTCTTTGTTAAACGCGGTGGCGATTTTGGATTTAAAACCGCGGAAGGCAAAATCAATGGCGCCGATACCCTGCACCTCATTGCAGATACGCACGCAGTTGCCGCACAAAATGCATTTGCTGTGGTCGCGCACCAAAGCGGGGGAAGTGGCGTCTTTGTGGCTGTCCAGCTTTTTGGATTTAAAGCGGATTTCCGTTACGTCCATATCTTTGGCCAGCTTCTGCAGTTTGCAGTTGTTGGATTTGCTGCACAGCGTGCAGTCGTGATTGCCCGAAGAAAGCAACAACTCCAGATTAATGCGGCGCAACTTGCGGATTTCATCGCTGTTTACGCGCACTTTCATACCGTCTTTGGGCGTTACGGTGCAGGAAGCCAAAATGCCCATTCCTTCAATTTCCACCAGGCACAAACGGCACGCGCCGTATACGGCCAATTCAGGATGGTAGCAGAACGTAACAATATTGTATCCCGCCTTGCGGATCAGCTCCAGCAGGTTTTTTTCGCCCTGTATGGGCACTCTTTTTCCTTCAATAGTAACAAAACCTTGTTCTTTGTTTTCCATGTTCTTTCCCCTTATGCGCCGGTGACCACCGCGCCGAATTTGCAGGTGCTCTTGCAGCCGCCGCATTTAATACACTTCTTGGGGTCAATGTGATGGGGTTTGCCCACCTCTCCCGAGATGGCCTGCACGGGGCAGGCGCGTTTGCACATGCCGCAGCCTTTGCATTTGTCGGCCTGTATTTCAAAGCGCGCCAGCGCCTTACACACGCCGGCGGGGCAGCGTTTCTCCACCACGTGGGCCAGGTATTCGTCCTTAAAGTGCTTGAGCGTGGAAAGCACCGGATTGGGCGCGGTCTTGCCTAAGGCGCAGAGGGAAGCCTTTTGTACGGCCTTGGCCAGGTCTTCCAAATTCTCCAGCGTTTTGAGCGTCGCGCGGCCTTCCACAATATCGTTGAGCATGGTCAGCATCTGCTCCGTACCTTCGCGGCACGGCACGCATTTGCCGCAGGATTCGCGCTGCGTAAACTCCAGGAAAAAGCGCGCCACATTGACCATGCAGGTCTTTTCGTTCATAACCACCAAACCGCCCGAACCCACCATGGCGCCCACGGATTTGAGCGAATCAAAGTCCAGCGGAATGTCCAGGTGTTCCTTGGTCAGACAACCGCCCGAAGGCCCGCCGATTTGCGCGGCCTTGAAAGCGGCTTTATTGACGGTGCCGTCGTCATTGGTGGTGCCGCCGGCCACATCGTCAATCACCTGGCGCAGCGTCGTACCCATCGGCACTTCCACCAGACCCGTATTGGCAATGTGCCCCGTCACGGCAAACGTCTTGGTGCCCGGGCTGGTCAGCGTGCCGATTTTCTTAAATTCTTTGGCGCCCATTTCCATAATTTTGGGAACGGTGGCCAGCGTTTCCACGTTATTAATCACGGTCGGCTTGCCGAACAGACCGCTCTGGCTGGGGAAAGGCGGCTTCACCTTGGGCATGCCGCGGCGGCCTTCCACCGAAGCGATAAGCGCCGTCTCTTCGCCGCAGACGAAAGCGCCCGCCCCTTCCATAACGTGAATGTCAAAATCTTTGCCGGAACCGAAAATATTTTTGCCCAAAAGGCCCAGTTCTTCGGCTTCTTTGATGGCAATGCGCATACGTTTGACCGCCAGCGGATATTCCATACGCACGTAAATATACCCTTCATCGGCGCCGATGGCGCGCGCGGCAATCATCATGCCTTCAATAACGGCGTTGGGGTTGCCTTCCATGACGCTGCGGTCCATGAACGCCCCCGGGTCGCCTTCGTCGGCGTTGCAGATGACGTATTTTTTGGGGCCTTTTTCAATGCGGGTCAAATCCCATTTTTTGCCGGTGGGAAAACCGCCGCCGCCGCGCCCGCGCAGACCGGACTCCATTATTTCTTTGCACACTTCTTCATCGGTCATCTGCGTATAGGCGCGTTTGGCCTGGGCATAACCGCCGTGGGCGATGTATTCGTTAATGTCTTCGGAATTAATACGGCCGCAGTCATGCAGCAAAATGCGCTCCTGCTTGGAATAAAACGGTATTTCGGCAATGGTTTTGCAGTGCTTATGGGAGTTCGGGTCCACAAAAAGCAGCCGGTCCACCACTTCGCCCTTCATAATCGTTTTTTCCACAATTTCGGCCACGTCTTCGGGTTTGACGTGCGTGTAAAAAACATCGTTGACGCTGACCAGCGGACCGGCGGCGCAGAAACCGCGGCATCCGCTCATGCTGATGTAATTTTCATGGCAGCCTTTGGTGATATTGAGGCAATAGCCGATTTTGCGTTTTTCCAGTTCTTCCTGGAAAGCGTCATACACTTTCATACTGCCGCCGGCTATGCAGCCCGTACCGCCGCAAATGGTTACGCGGCCGGTAATTTTTTTATACGCGTCATTATATTCTTTGGAAATCTGTTCAATGGTCTTCTTAGGCATTTTTGGCCTCCGCGGCAATGATGTCATCAATCAGTTTTACGGCTTGCGCGGGGGTAATCTGCCCGTGCACCACCTCATCCACCACCATGACCGGCGCCAACCCGCACGCTCCCAGGCAGGATACGCATTCCAGCGTAAAAAGACCGTCTTCAGTGGTGTCCTGACCGTCTTTGAGTTTCAATTTGTCTTTAACGGTATTGATCACGAAAGAGGAACCTTTCACATGGCAGGCCGTGCCGTTGCACACGCGGATAATGTGTTTGCCTTTGGGCGTAATGGCAAAATGCGCAAAAAACGTCGCCACGCCGAATACGCGGGCGGGCGATATTTCCAGCTTGTCGGCAATATGACGCATGACGTCTTCAGGCAAATAGCGGTATAAATCCTGCACTTGCTGCAGAATAGGGATAAGCTGTGCCGGATCACAGCCGTGTTCTTTAAGTATTTGGTCCACGGGGGCAAACTTTTCTGTCATGGTTTCTCCTGTTTGAGTAACTGCAAAAAACTGTGCAACAAGCCGCGCGCGGGGAAGCGCGAAGCCTTTACTGCGGTAAAAATGAAACTTAGGACGGCTTACTCCCTTATTATAGTAAGAGCGGCGCAGGCTGTCAACGAATTAAACTACCGTGCGGTAAATGCTCTTGCCCGTATATAAGCATAAACATTTCCCGCGTAAAAACACGGGTCGAAAGACCCACGGAACCACAAGAAAAGTAATTAGGGAAAGAAATAAAAAAAGGTCAGTTTACAGCGCCATCCAAAGCGCGATAAAATAACCGCTCATCAGCACCGCGCCGGCCGGCACGGCCACGCGCGCCCACTCACGGCTTTTGATGCCCAGTTTTTCAGCGGCCACGATGTTGGGCAAATTTCCCTGCACCAGCATACTGCCGAAAGCCGCCAACCCGATAACCATATACATCAAGTTAGGGATGCTTACTTCCGGCGTGACTTCTATGGCGGCCAGCGTGGCGTTGTCTATAATGACGGAGACGGAATTGGCCCAAAACAAAATTTTACCGCTTAAACGCGCAATGGTCGCGTCGGCAAACGGACGCAGACCCGTACTGATTAAAGTCAGCGCCGCCACGAACAGATAAATATGCCAGGTGCGCCGCAGCATGGAACGCGTGTCTTCTTTATCTTCACGTATATGCAGCTCCACCTGCGCATTGGCGTTGCGCACCGTATAACCGGCCGCCAGCGCCATCAGCAGGATGCCGGGCACAATCCACCAAAAGAAATGCTTCAGCACAAAGAAAAAATCCGCCTGGTGCGGGCCGGCGGCCAGTTCTTTATAAATGACCAACCCCAGCGGCTCCGCCAGCGGCAAAAGCACCGCCCCCAGCCCAATGGCGTAACAGGCGTATACCGTCACTTTGACGGTCTGCTCGCGCTCCAAATTGACCACCTGCAACACCTCCGCCAGCACCAGCGCGGCCACCGTTACGCTGAACACGCTGGAGGTAATGCCCAACAAAAAAACCAAAATGGCAAAACTGTATTTCGGTTCAAAAAAGCGGAACAATATAAACAAAACGCGGAAAATATACCGGGAATAATAATTGAAAATAATGCTGACCACCAACACGATAAAAGCCACGTTGACGGGAGAGTTGAGCGCGTCGTATATAAATTCTTTGCTCCACATCCCGCTGATGGTAACGGCCGCCGCGCCGAGGATAAGCAGGAAAAGCTCCAAATGGTTTTCCACCCATTTGGATTTCAGCGGCCAGACCAGCAAATTCAGCACCACCAGCCCCAGCAATATTTGGGCAAATAAAGAAATTTCCATGTATTTATTTTACAAAAATCCGTCAGAAACCGCCGGAAAAATACATTTCACCCGCAAAGGAAAAAGCGAAACTTATGCGTTTTTTGTTACAATATTTTATCCAAAAAAGAGGAGAAAAACATGAAAAAAACCGTATTTGTTTTTGCCGCCGCGTTTGCCTTGTGCGGCGCCGCATTTGCCGCTGACAGCTGCGACTGCAAAAAAGGCGACCTGGCCTGCTTAAGCGCCTGCACCCGCGCCAAACTGCAGACCGCCAAAGAGCAAAACGCCGCCAAGCAGGAAGCCGCCAAGGCCGAATCCGAAGCCAACAAAGCCCAGGCCAAAGCCAAATTGGAAGATTTAAAAGCGTCCGCCAAAGAAAAACTGGCCGCGCAAAAAGCTGATGCCAAGACCAAGCTGGAGCAAATCAAGGCTGACGCCAAAGCCAAACAAGAAGCCAACAAAGCCCAGCAGAAAGCCAACAAAGAAGAAGCGGCCGACAAGAAAGCCGCCGTCAAACAGAAACTCAGCGACAGCAAGGCCGCCGCAAAAAAAGAACTGAACGCCTGGAAACAGCTGGTCAAATAATATTTTTCACGCAAAAAACCCGCGCTTTCGGCGCGGGTTTTTTATTGGTGGGGGACATCAGGGCATTAAATACGCCCGCCCATTGCCTATATTGCCGGAAAAAGTCGCCCCCATAACTCCGCGGCAATATTCCCCGTCTTCTCCTTCAAACGTAATTCCGTACGCCGTTCTCTCCACACAATAAATATCATTGGCCGTGGGCAGTATGCCGGCCTGGTATGCCGCCATATACCCCGCTCCTTTATACGGACCGCTGATGCGTCCGACATAAACGGCGTGATAATCGGGGTTGGTCTGCAGGCTCCACTCCCCGTTGGACACCGCAGGTATCCCGCTGAACCACTTTTCCGTACCGGTCCAAGGCATAGAGACGTCCAAATCCTCCAGCGAATTGGTATATTCGCCGTTGGCCATATAATACAAATGCTGGGCGTTTAAAAAACTTTTAATAATAGTCAGCGCCTGCGACGCGCGGGATTTCTCCACCGCTTTCTGATACTGCGGCACGGCCACCGCAGCCAGTATGCCGATAATCAACACAACCACCAATAATTCTATCAGCGTAAAACCTTTCTTCATTTTGTCCCCTATAACAGCGGTTAATTAAACAAAAATACGGCGTAACGGCTTTTTGTTTCAGCAAAGTATAGGGTATCAAAAAAAAAAAACGGGTCAAGAGAGGTGGGTTTTAGGCAACCGACAAGACGCCGGCAAACAAACAACGAAAAGAAAAATTTAAAACCGCGCGAAACAGCACCCCGCCACAAGAAACAAAACGCATATGCTTCGCAGGCGCAAAACGCAAAACGCGCCCCGGGGCGCGTTTATAAAAGAGAAATGCCGAGGGACAGGATCGAACTGTCGACACCTGGTTTTTCAGACCAGTGCTCTACCACTGAGCTACCTCGGCATTGCTTTTATATTATACAAAATATTGGAATCTATTGAAACAATTTGAGCCCGCCGGAAAAATCAACGGTAGGAGCAGCGGCCATCTTCCGCATGTTGGCCTTAAATATATCTCCGATATGTTTATTATGCAAATCCGTTACATAATAGGAGCAGCCTTGGGCCAATATATCCATTAAAGGGGCCTTTTTTCCTTCTTTAAAATAGCGCTCCGCCGTATCTTTTTCATAATCCCTCATCCCCTGCACGCAGTTTTTGCTGGCGGTATAACTGCGCATATAAACTATAAAATCCAAAAAATAATCTTCCAAAATTTTATCCTGCCGCAACAGTTCAAGCAGGCTGTCCACGGACAAATTGGCGGCATTGTCAGGATAAGAAATCAACAACTCATGCAGCAACTCTTTATTGTTCATCATTTTTTGCAGATTTTCGGCGGGCAACATATTAAACGAAACATACGGCACCGAACCTAAAGAGGCAAACGTTCGGATTTCCTGCTGTACGGAGATCAAATCCGCGCGGACCAGATCACGGTATTGCGTGTATAATTGTTCCCGCAGGGCAGAAACTCGATCACGTTTTTTGCACAACTCCCAATAGGGGGCCCCTCCGGACACATCTTTTTTGAGTTCTTTTAATTCTTGGCGCAAAGCGGCGTATTGCTTATGCCGGTTTGTCTGAAGCGTTCGTCCATACGATGGGACTGCCAAAATACCTGCACACAACAAAAAGATGCTTAGCACTGCCGCAAATGATTTCATGCTTTTGCCTCCGGAAGAATAGGGTATACCTCCATTATGCCACAATTTCTTTTGTTTGGAAAGCCCCGTTTGCCTAATCAAACAAAACGATATTCATCAGCCCGGCCGAATTAAAGGAAAAACGGCCCCTGCGCGAACAACGAAAACGGAAATATAAAAATATACCGCCGAGAAATTGCCGACCGGCATAAAACAACCCCGCACGTACGCCGACGGGTTAAAGAGAACGACAAAAATCCCCGGGCTAAAACCCGGGGATTTTTATCCGCATATAAGAACTACCGCACGCGCAGCAACGCAAAATGCAGATATTCCGTTTCCGGCATGCCGATTAAAACGGGGTGGTCTTTGGCCTGCCCGCGCAGCTCCAGCAGGACGGCGCTTTTGCCGGATTTGCTCACGCCCTGGCGAATAATATCGGCAAACAATTCGCGCGAAATATGGTGCGAACAAGTGGAGAACGCCAGATAACCGTCCTTTTCCAGTCCTTCCAGCGCCATGCGCACCAGTTTGACGTACAGCCCGACGGCCTTGGGCAGATTCTTGCGGCTTTTGGCAAAGGCCGGCGGATCCAGCAATACAAAATCCGGCTGGTCCGGCAGTTCTTTTTTCTTCATGGCCGAAAGCACGCGCTCGGCGTCGTCGCGGTGAAAGACGGCCAAATCTTTGACTCCGTTAAGTTCGGCGTTTTTATTGGCAAATTCCACGGCGGCGGCGGAAGAATCGCAGCCCCACACCTGCGCCGCTCCGGCCAGGGCGGCCGTCAGCCCGAAAGAACCGATATAGCTGTATAAATCCAGCACAAGTTTATCTTTAAAATACGGCTTTAAGAAAGCGCGGTTTTCCCGCTGGTCATAATAAAAGCCCGTTTTCTGGCCAACCAGCAGAGGCACCTCATATTTTACGCCGTTTTCTTCTATTTGCACCGTGTCGGGAACTTCGCCGACCGTCTCTGGAGTATTGCCCAGCCCCTCCAGGGAGCGGAAAGCGCTGTCGGCCCGGTAAAGAATGCCTTTGGGACGGAATATTTTTTTCAACGCCGCCGTGACGGCTTCTTTTTGTTTTTCCATGCCTGCCGTCAGAATTTCCGCCACCAGTACATCCCCGTACCGGTCCACCACCAGCCCGGGCATATTGTCCGATTCTCCGTAGCACATGCGCCCGTATTTGCGCACGCCCAACTCTTTGCGGTATTCATAGGCCGCGTCCAAATGCTGAAAGATAAAATCATCCGCCAGAGACTCCGGCCCTTTCTGCACCAGGCGCACGGCAATCAAACTGTGCGGGTTAAAAAACCCCGTGCCCACGATACTGCCCTCGCTGTCCAGCACGCGCACCAGCTCACCCGGGTCCGCAGAGCTGTCCAGCCCGTCTATTTCATTGGAAAAAATCCAGTAATGCCCCGCGGCAATACGCCGCTGTTCTTTGGGCTTTAATTTAATTTCTCTCACGCCTGCGGCTCCTTATATACGTCGTCCACTTGCTGCACGGGAACGCCGGAGGAACACAGTGGGCAGTCCTTGGCGGTGAAAGTCTGCATCGGGTAAGACAAAAGCGCGCGCAGCGGCAGCTCCAGCGGCAGGATACCCATGGAGCGGTCCACCATCACGGCCACGCCCAGCACTTTGGCCCCGCTGGCTTTGACCAGCGCTTCGGCCCGCAGCACTTTGCGCCCGCCTACGGTTACGTCGTCCACCAACAGCACCGTTTCGCCGGGTTTAATGACAAAATTGTGTTTTAAAATCATCTGGCCTTTGTCGTCTTTGGAAGCAAAAATGGCCCGTGCACCGCGCACGCGCGCCACTTCTTGGGCCAGCACGGAGTTGGACGGCGTCAACGCCATGACCACATCGGCATGGGCGGCAAATTTGTCCGACATGGCGCGCGCTATTTTCTGCGCCAAATTCGGATGCTGCAAAAGCAAGGAGGTCTGTATATACGTCTGGCTGTGAAAGCCCGATGGCATGACAAAATGGCCTTCCACCACGGCCCCGTGCTCCTGCAGAAGCGACAGCAGGTCTAAGTTATTTCTTGGCATGGAATTCTCCTTTCAAAAATTCGCGGCTTTTATTAAAATCGGTGCGCAGCCCGCGTTTGCGCGCGGACTCTATTTGTTCGTTTGTTTTTTTGGCGCGCAGCATTTCCAGCCTGGGTTTAAGCATGGAAGAGGACACTTTAAACGCCAAAGCGGGATTGCCCGACTCATCGGTCAGGTTTTCAGCCAAAATGCCGCCTTTGCTGGAAGCCGGGGTAAACATGGTCCAAATGACCAGTTCAAACGTTTCCCGCACCCAGTCCGCCCAGCCCGACACGGCGGCCGAAATGACGGGACCCTGCGTAAAGGCGTTGTTGATAATCATCGTGCCGTTTTTAAAATCCACCGACGCGGCCATTTCGTTAAACGCTACGTCTTTGAGCACTTCGCCCACCTTAAAGCTTCCGCTGCGCTCCATGCGGTGCATCATGATAAACGGCGTAAAAGTTACGTTTAAAGCCTGCTGTTCTTCGGCCAGTTTTTCCATTTGGTGGATGACGCCTTCCTCCAGCTTCATGTCCAGCGTGCCGTTTAAGTCGGCCGCTCCAGGCAGCATACCCGTAAAAGCAAATTCGGCGTTAAAGCGGTTGCCCGACAGCACCGTGCTGGAAAAAGTATCGGCATACAGCGTACCCGAAAAATTAGGCATAAATTTTGGCAAGCGGTCGCGGAAGTTGCGCATCCAGGCCAATTCTCCGGTTTGAATTTTGGAAGAAGGCTTCTTTTTGGAAACAGCCCCGATCACTTCCACAAAATCCCGCACCGTACCGATAAAGTCCATCGGCTCAAAATGTTTTAAATACAGCGAAGTGTCTATCTTGCGTTTGCCGCTCTTGATGTTATTGACGGACAGGCGCAGCTTCATGGGCACGCCGTCCAGCTCGGCCGAGGCGATATAGGCATACACGTTGCCTTTGCGGTACGAACCAGAAAGGTTCAGTTTATCAAATACGCTGTCCGCCACCGTTACTTTACCGTCCGTGGTGCGGGCGTATAAATCGGTAAAATCATTTTTGGCCGTGAAACTTCCGCTGACACCCGCCGCTTCAAACCCCCAGAAATGCCCCGCCGCGCCTTTGGCCTGCAAATCCGCCTGCGGCAGCGTATATTTGCCATCCATGCGCTTTATGGAAGCGGACGCTTTGCCCTGCCCTGTCAGCTTGAAGCGGGCCAGCGCGGGCCAGCGTTTGGACAGCACCGCCAAATCATTCCAATCCGTCTGAAACTTCAAATCCGCTTCAAACGGTTTTTTGCCAAAATCCAGCGTGCCGGACGCGGAAGCGTTTAAATTATCCGTTTGCGCCGTTATTTCGTCCAAAGTCAGGTAAGTATATCCTGCGCCCAGCATGCCTCTGACGGCAATCTGTGAAGCAGGCACATTAAACGCAGGCAAATCCTTTTTAAACACGGACAAATCTTGCTGGTCAAAAGCCGGCGCCTCGGCGCGCACACTGAAAAAAGGCGTTACCAGATTATCCAAATCCACCGTCAGACTGACAGGCTTTCTAAACAAAGCCACCTGCGTGCGGAAATTGCGCAGCGCAAATTTTTTCCACTCAAAATTGGCAAAATTTACCTGCCCGGTGCCGTGTATTTCCAAATCGGAAATATTGTCCCCCCAGCGGTTGCGCAACACGGTTTCCAGCCTAAAACGCGACAGTTCGTTAAAACGCAGCCGCTGGAAATGCATATTCAGCCCGTATACCGCATGGCTGACGCCGCTGCCCAGATCGCGGTAACTCAAAACGCCGTCCCGCACGCGCCAATCCTCAATATCCACCTGCAGGCGTTCCCCGCTGACGCTGCTTACATAACCGCCTCCCGCCGCGGCGGTGTTTACGGGCGGCGTATTATATACGCCTTCTTCTCCGCGCACGATATTAATGCGCGGACGGTTAAGCGTCACTTCGTCAATAATCAGCTTCTTTTCCAAAAGAGGCAACACCTGGTAGCGGATGAGCACGGATTCGGCGGACAGAAACGGCTCCCCCGGGCGCAGTTTGTCGTCCAATACGGCAAAACCTTTCAGTTCCACGGTATTTAAAAATTTCAGCTCCAGGGAAGAGATGACAACGGGCCGGTCAAATAAAAGCTGCAGCCGCTGCGTCAGCGTTTCGCTGATTTGCTGGGCGTTAAACATTTTCAGCGCGGCCACCCACAGCCCCGCGCCAAGCAGCAGCACGAGCATAATCGTAAACAGCGCCGTACGGAAAAACAACGAACACGTCCCCAGCGCAAAACGCGCCGTGCGGGAACGCTTCCGCGGCGGAGTTTCTTTTTTGGCCTGTTTTTTGTTTTTCTTGCTCATGTACGCCTACGCGCGCGAAGATATAAACTGCTCTACTATATAGTTTATCACAATTTTCCACGTGTTATAGGTGGAAACCGCGGTTCCGCTTACCATCTGCCCCAAAAGCACCTTGTCCGGAAACAGGCATTTAAGCACCAAGGCCAGCACGGCGGCATTGCCCAAAATGATGACCACTACGGAAAATACCCGCCCGCCGGCCAATTTTAAATCCGGCTGCTGGGTTTCCCACAGGGTTTTGACGGTTTGCACAAAATGAAAGGCCATAAAAAACCCGACCAAAAACACAAAAGCCGGCCGGTACGGGCCCACCTGCACAAACAAAGACGCCCCCGCATACGCCAGCCCCGTCAGTACCGCATACAGCGGCACGATATACGGCGCCAGCACCACGGCGGCGTTGGTGCGGTCCATTTTCACATAACCACTGTCTTTGTTTACCTGCATGGAATGCACGCGAAAGCCAAACAACATAGCCAACGCCGCGTGCGTGGTTTCATGTCCCCACACATACATTCGGTCAAAATGATATCCGCAGAAGTGAACGGCGCAGTACAGGGCCGCGCCCGCCAGCAGCTCCACGGCCGTGCGGAAATCTTTGACCACCTCCCAAAACGCGCCCAACACTTCCGCCGCGCAAAAAAACGCGGTGGGCAGCAGAACAAGAGCCAGCAGGAGTTTTAAAAAATTCTTCATTTTGCGTTACAATTTTTCGTTCCAGGCCGCCGTTTGGTATTGCGAAACGGCCCGTGTGCGCGCGGCGGATAAAATTTCCGGCGGCGCGGGCCGCGTTTCAAACAAAACGCCCAGCCACGCCGTCGCCCCCGCGCAGATGGCGCGCCGGAAGACGGGATTTGTCCGCGCCCCCGCGCATTGCAAGGACCCCTGATACAATACCGCGGAACCGAAACGGCGTATGGCGCCGCCCAAAATTTTTTGTCCGTTTACCAGCAAATCATCCTGTACGGGATTTACAAAACATCCGCCCGCCGCGCCGTTTTGCTGCGGGGCATAGGCCGAAGCGGGCACCTCCCCCTGGCGCAGGCTGGCCATATGCGCCTGTTCCAGCAGGGCCCGCTCTACGGCGCCGTGCAAAGCCGCATAAATTTCTTTGGGCTTTTGCGCCGTCTGAAACACCAGGCTGAAAGTCAAATCCTCCCCGTGAAACACCATCCCCCCGCCCGTAGGGCGGCGGCACAGGGGGCCGGCCTGCGGCGGCGTTTGCGCGCGTACGCTGCCATAAAACTGCCCGTATCCAAACGTTACCGCAGGCCCCGCCGTCCAATGATAAAAACGCAGCACGGGCGCGGTGAATGCGGACCGGGCCAGCACTTCGTCCAACGCCATATGTTCAAATACGTTTAAAGCCGGAGTCAGTAAATTTTGTGCCATAAAAAAGGCGCGGGGCAACCCCGCGCCGTATAAAACTACCAACGCAGATTCGGCTCGCGCGCCGCGCTGACCTCATCTATGCGTTTAACCGGCTGGCTGTGCGGCGCGTCATGCACCGTCTGCGGTTCTTTTTGCGCTTCTTCAAAAATGCGCCGCAGGGCCTCTATAAACGCGTCCAGGGTTTGTTTATTTTCCGTTTCCGTCGGCTCAATCATCATGGCTTCCGGCACAATCAGCGGGAAATAAATGGTCGGCGCGTAAAAGCCGTAATCCAGCAGACGCTTGGCAATGTCGGCCGTGCGCACGCCGTTCATTTTGTCTTTGTTCAGCGACAGCACGCATTCGTGCATGCACGGCGCGTCAAAATAAGCGGGGAATTCGTCTTTGAGGCACACACGCACGTAATTGGCGTTCAGGACGGCGTTTTCGGCCACTTCTTTAAGCGTTTGCCCGTCATACTGGCGCAGGAAACAATAGGCGCGCAGGCATACGGTGATATTGCCGTAAAACGCCTTCATACGGCCCAAACTTTTGGGCAGGCGGGCGTTTAAGGTAAATTTGCCGTTTTTCTTTTCCACCGCGGGACGCGGCAGGAACGGAGCCAGTTTTTCATTGGCCCCCACGGGGCCGGAACCGGGCCCGCCGCCGCCGTGCGGCGCGGCAAAGGTTTTATGCAAGTTTAAGTGCATAAGGTCAACACCGAAAGACGCGGGCTTCGCCGCGCCGATCAGCGCGTTAAAGTTGGCCCCGTCCATGTATAAAAGCGCTCCGGCGGCGTGCACCATGTCCGCAATTTGGCATATGTCTTTTTCAAACAGCCCCACCGTGTTGGGCACGGTCAGCATAACCACCGCCGTGCGCTCCGACAGCGCGTTTTTTAATGCTTCTTTGTCCACACAGCCGTCGGGGCCGGATTTGATATTCACCACCGTGTATCCCGCCATATGCGACGTGGCCGGATTGGTGCCGTGCGCGGTGTCGGGTACGATGACTTCCGTGCGTTTTTTGTCTTTCCGCGCGTCAAAATACGCGCGCGCGGCCAAAATGCCCGTCAGTTCGCCCTGCGCGCCCGCGGCGGGCTGCAGCGTAAACGCGGCCAAGCCCGTGATTTCTTTTAAAAGTTCCTGCAGGTTATACAGGATTTCCAGCGTGCCCTGCACCGCTTCTTCCGGCGCAAAAGGGTGCGCATTGGCCAGCGGCTCCAGCGCGCTTAATACGTCATACGCCTTCGGATTGTATTTCATCGTGCAGGAACCCAGCGGATAGAAATGGCTGTCCAAACAATAGTTCTGCCGCGAAAGGTTGGTAAAGTGCCGCACCGTGTCCAGCTCGCTCATTTGCGGCAGGCGCGGGGTATGCGTGCGCAGGTATTTGGACGGCAGGTATTTGTCCGGCGTATGGGCCGGTTTTTCAAAGCGTACGCCGCGGCGGCCCGGGACGGATTTTTCTATGCTTAAAACGTTCTGTTTGGAAATTTCCGGCATATTAAAACCCCCTCATGGCTTCCACATATTTCTGCAGGTCGGCTTCGGTTTTGGTTTCCGTCACGCAGACCAGCAGGCAGTTTTTTAAGTCTTTGCTGACGCGGCCCAAATCAAAGCCGGCCGCTATGCCTTTTTTGGCCAGTTTTTTAATGACCTGTTTGGCAGGCGCGTTCAACTCCAGCACAAATTCATTGAAGAAAAGGCCGTCAAATTTCAGCCTGTGTCCGTCCGCCAAAAGCATATCTTTTAAACGGTGGGCCTTTTCCAAATTCAGCTCCGCCGCTTCGCGCAGGCCCGCATATCCCAAAAGCGTCAGGTAAATGACGGCGTTCAACGCACACAAAGCCTGGTTGGAGCAAATATTGGACGCGGCCCGCTCGCGGCGTATATGCTGTTCGCGCGCCTGCAGGGTCAGCACGAAAGAGCGTTTGCCGTCTTTGTCTTTGGCAATACCCACAATGCGCCCGGGCACCTGGCGAACATATTCTTTTTTACAGGTAAAAATACCCAGCCCGGGACCGCCGAAATTCATGGCATTGCCCAACACCTGCCCTTCGGCCACGGAAAAATCGGCCCCGTACTGCCCCGGCGTATGCACCAGCGCCAAAGCCAGCGGCTTGGCCACGGACACCAACAGCGCGCCCGCTTCGTGCGTCAAGGAAGCGATATCCTCCAGCGGCTCCAGCTGGCCGAAGAAATTCGGCCCCGCCACCGCAAAACAGGATACGTCCGGCGTAAGTTTTTCTTTCAGCGCATGTAAATCCAGCGTACCGTTTTGCAGGGGTACCTCTTCCAGCTTCAGCCCGGGCGTGTGTTTCAAATAAGTTTTCAACACTTCTTTATAATGCGGGTGCAAACCGGCGGAATATAAAATTTTAGTTTTACCGTTTACGCGCATCGCCGCGGCGCAGGCTTCGGCCAGGGCGGTGGCGCCGTCATAATGCGACGCGCTGCATACGTCCATATCAAAAAGTTCACACATGCAGCTTTGAAATTCGTAAATGGTTTGCAGGGTGCCCTGGCTGGCCTCGGCCTGATAGGGGGTATAGGCGGTTAAAAATTCCCCGCGGGAACTTAAGGCGTTGACGGCGGCGGGGATAAAATGCTCTTCACAGCCCGCGCCGATAAAATTTAAAAGGGTTTTGTTTTGGGCGGCCAGCGCGTGCATATGCGCCGTCAGCGCGCTTTCGGTCAGCGCGGGCGGCAGGTTTAAAGCGGGGTACAACAAATCCTGCGGAATATCTTTAAACAAATCCGGCAGCGACGAAACGCCGATTTTTTCCAACATCTGTTTTTTGTCTTCGGGGGTATTGGAAATGAACATAAAATCCTCTTTAAAAATCCCCCGCCGCGCAGGCGGGGGACAAACGAAATTATTTGATGCTTTCTTTGTAGGCGGACAAATCCATCAGGCTTTCATATTCGGCCGGCGCGGTGGATTTGATTTTAAACAGCCAGCCTTTGCCGTGCGGCTCCTGATTGACCAGGCCCGGCTCGGTCTTTAAGGCTTCGTTGACTTCCACCACCTCGCCGCTGACGGGGGCGTAAATTTCGCTGGCGGATTTGACCGACTCAATGACGCAGCAATTCTGCCCCGCCGTCACCTGCTGGCCCACTTTGGGCAAATCAATAAAAACGATATCGCCGATTTCCTGCTGGGCATGGTCGCTGATGCCCACGGTGGCGACGTCGCCTTCCATATGGGCCCATTCGTGGGTTTTGGCGTATTTGCTGTTTTCTGCGCTGTGCATAATTCTCTCCTTTTTATACCCGGTTTTTATAAAACGGTGTTTTGACTTTTTTGGCCGGAATTCTCCGCCCGTGCACTTCTATTTCCACTTCTTCCTCTTCTTGTAAATCCGTATCGGCGTAGCCGACGGCAATGCCTTTAAACAGCGGCGAATAGGTGCCGCTGGTCAGCACGCCCGCTTCCGCGCCGTTTTTAAACACTTTGCAGCCGCTGCGCGGCACGCCCGCCCCCGTGAGCACAAAGCCCGTCAGACGGCGTTTGAGTCCGGCGGCTTTCTGCGCTTCCAGCGCGGCCTTGCCGATAAAATTTTCTTTGGCCAGTTTGACCACCCAACCGCAGCCCGCCTCATAAGGCGTTTGGCGGCCGTCGGCGTCCGTGCCGTTGAGCAAATACCCGGCCTCCAGGCGCAGCACGTCGCGCGCGCCTAATCCGCAGGGTTTGACGCCGAACGCGAGCAAGGCGTCCCACACTTTGACAATGGCTTCGGGCGAGGCCATAATCTCCACGCCGTCCTCTCCGGTGTATCCCGTGCGCGTCACATAACCGCGCGAGCCGAAAAGCGTAATTTCTTTAATGGTAAAACGCGCCATCTCTTTCACGCCGTCAATCAGCTTGGCCGCGTGATCCAACGCCTGCGGGCCCTGCAGAGCAATCATGCCCCATTGCGCACTGTCGTCGGTAATTTTCACGTTAAACGCGGACGCGTGTTTGTTAAACCACGCCACGTCCGTATCAATGCAGGCGGCATTGACGACCACCAGAAATTTTTCAGGCGTGAGACAAAAAGAAATCGCGTCGTCAATAATACGGCCCTGCTCGTCCGTTATATGCGAATACGTGCCGGCGCCCGGCGTATTTTTAATGTTATTGGTGTTGACGTACTGCAAAAATTTCCACGCGTCCGGGCCCTGCACAAACACCTGCCCCATGTGGGATACGTCAAACATGCCCGCGCCTTCGCGCACGGCCTTGTGTTCGGCGATAATGCTTTCAAATTGCACAGGCAACAGCCACCCGTGGAAATCCACCATTTTTCCGCCGGCGGCCTCACAGGCGGCGCAAAGCGGGGTTTTTTTCAAATTTTCCTGGCTCACGGTTCCCTCCGTTATATAGGCTATTGTATAAAATATTCCGCATTTTTCCACAAAAGCCGGCGCGGGAAACAAAACCAAATTGATATAATAAAATTATGAGCGACACGCAAAGCGTCATCAGCGACGTAAAACTTTTTATTGAACGCCTGAAAAAAGAAATGCCGGAAGTGTTCGGCGGGGCGGAACAAAACGCCGAAACCGAGGCGGGCAAAATCCTCTATGAAGGGGCTTTGTACCCCGCGCGGGTGCATCTGACGCCGGACCAGGAAGAAGGCGTGGAATTTAACGGCCAGGCTTTTGACGTGTATATTCAGACGCCGCAGGCCGACCCCAATGCGCTGGCGGAACAATGGCTGCGCGAAAAAGCAAACGAAGTTCTGCGAGCCCAAACCGCGCAGTGGGCGCAAAAAATGGGCGTACAGTACAACAATATCACCGTCAAGAACCAACAGTCGCTCTGGGCCAGCTGCTCGGCCAAGAAAAATATTAATTATACCTATCACATCATTAAAATGCCCACCGCCATACGCGACTATCTGATCGTGCATGAGCTTTCGCACCTGGTGCATATGAACCACGGTACGGAATACTGGCAGCTGGTGGCGCAATACTGCCCCGAATACAAAGCGCACCGCCGCTGGCTTAACGACAACCGCGGAGCGGTGTTTGCCTCACTGGACTTAAAATATACGCCGGAAGAAGAAGGAACCGCGGCACCGGAACAAGAAGAAAACAAAGCCACCGGAAAAGCCCTTCTGACAGACGGCCCCTCTGCCATGCAGCCGCCTGCCACAGAAGGCGCAGACACGGAACATACAGACCGCGTATAACCAAAACACATCGGCCGCATTCAATGCACATAAAACCGCAAAGAACATTGCGAGGATTTTGCCCCGCAAGGCCGCGGCTTTCCAAGCGGTTTGGCTCAAGATTAAAAAAGAGCAAACGCTTTTAAACGTCCGCCTAACCATATTTGCCGGTTATACAAACACGGCCGTCATCCGTCCTTTCAGCCGGGCAGGGAATTTATACGCCGGGTTAAAAATATCAGATACGCCGCGGCCGCCGTCATCACCAGCACCGCACCGGCCTGTGCGCCTATCCCGTCGGAGGCCACCCCCATCAGCAACGGCAATACCGCCCCGCCCACCAGCCCCGTAATCATCAGCCCGGACACTTCGTTTTCCCGCCGGAAGTTATGCAAAAGCGCCTGTGAAAAAACAATGGAAAAAATATTGGAATTGCCCAACCCCGCCAAAGCCACGCAGCCGTACAGCACCCCTTCATGCCGAAACAGCAACAGCCCGCACAGAGCCGCCAATAGAAGGACGGTGCTGAGGAAAAACACCTTTCTGGAAGAAAATTTGGCCAAAAGAAATGTCCCCAAAAAACACCCCGCCGTACGGAACATAAAATATACACTGGCGGCGTAAATAGCCCGGGACAGCGGCCAATCCAGCCGCTCCATAAAAATTTGCGGCGCGGCGGTATTTACGCCAACGTCTATGCCCACATGGCATACAATGCCGATAAAATACAATAATACGCCCCTGTCACCCAGCAAGGCAAAAACTCCTTTAAAGCCGCCCACGCCGCCGGGGACCTTTTCTTCCCGTATTTCCGTACGCGCCAACACGGCCAACGCCAGCAGTCCCTCCACCGAAAATACCGCATACAGCAGCGTCCATTGGCCGTGCGCGGCGGCAAACCACGCCGCCAAAACAGGAGCGGAAAAAGAGCCGACCGCTTTTACAAACTGCCCCGCCGTCATAAAACTGGCCAGCTTTTCCCCGCGCACGATATTGGACACCAGCGGATTTAAAGAGGTCTGCAACGCCGCATTACCAAGCCCCAGCAAGGCAAAAGACAGCATCATCACGGCAAGATGATAATACAGCAACGGCAGCACAACCGCCGCCAGCGTAATGCCCAGGCCAGCCAGTACGGTTTTGCGGCGGCCGATTTTATTCATCCATATTCCCAACGGCACGGCACAAACCAAAAACCAAAAAAACACCATGGACGGACACAAATTGGCCAGGGTATTGGAAAGGTGCAAATCGTCTTTTAGGTAATTTGTCGCCGTGCCGACGCAGTCTACAAAACTCATGGCGAAAAATCCCAGCATTGCCGCCGCACACTGCATCCGAAAAGAAGAGTCTTTTCTCTTCATAAAATCTCCCGGCTGTATGCAGGCCACGCGCCGGAACACGTGCAAACAAAGGCCGACACTTTTACCGCCGCCTCATGGGCCTCTTGCAGGGTTTTCCCCGTCAAAATATGATATACAAACGCTCCGGAAAAACTGTCCCCTGCGCCGACCGTATCCACCACGGACACCCGGGGAGTAGGCAGCAAAGAGCTTTCCCCCTCAGCATACACCGCGCTGAAACGGGCCCCGGCGGTAAAAATAACATAGCGCATATGAAATTTGTCCAGCAGATACCGGCAGGCGGCCCCGTCCTCCTCCGGCAGGCGAAACATATTTCGCAATATTTTTATTTCTTCATCATTCAGTTTCAATACATTCGCTTTGGACAGCAGGGTTTCCAAAAGTTCTTTGGAATAATATTTTTGCCGGAGGTTTACGTCAAAAAAACGCAGCGCGCCGCCGGGAGCGGCCTCCAGCAATTTTTCCACGGTTTTGCGGGAATCGGTGTGGCGCAGGGCCAGCGAACCGTAACATACGCAGTCGGCCCGTTGGAACAGCTCTTCGGCCTTACGCGTAAAAGGGATATGGTCCCAGGCGGCGTTTTCCGCAATGGTGTAATCTGGGATACCGTCTTTGAGGGTGACGAGCACGCGGCCCGTGGGATACGGCAGAACGGAAACCAGATGCCGAATACCGGCTTTGTCCAGCTCCCGCATAATTTCCCGCCCCAGGGCGTCGTTGCCCACCGCACTAACGGCAAAACTGTCCGCACCCAGCCGGGAAGCATGATAAGCGAAATTTACGGGCGCGCCGCCGGCTCTCTTGCCGGAAGGCAGCATATCCCACAGCAGTTCCCCCACGGCCGCCACAACAGGCTTCTTTTTCATACCTCCCTCCGTCATTTTCTTTCATTGTACACAAAAGAACGAGGGCGGCACAAAACCGCAAGCAGGCGGCATCCTTTACGGCAGCCTCCACTGGCAATATCCTTTCTCTGAGCAAGTCTTGGATCTCCCTCCCAAAGAAAGGCACACTTTGGCGGAAACGGAATTTTCCGAAAGATCACTGCTGCGGCATAAGCCGTAAGCGGCTCCCAGAACTCTTACATAAATGGGCGCTTCCGTCCCTTCTCTGTATTGGCAGGTATATTCCGAAAGATCAATCCCGTCGGGTCCTTCTCCTATCAACAGCTGGCAGCGTACATTGCCATAGGTTACCGTTGTTCCCGTACTTGACACGGTGCCGGGGACATTGGGCACCAGATTGGAAAAATCATTGGTATATACCCCGTTTGTCATGTAATAGACCGCTTCTGCCTTATGAATAGCATCCCCCAGCACTTGCAGCTGGGTAAAACGGGATTTGGCCACCGCCACACGATATTGCGGCAGCGCAACGGCGGCCAAAATACCAATAATAAGCACGACAACCAAGAGTTCTATCAGCGTAAAACCGCCCGGCCGGGCAGGTCCGGATATATCCAACGGCTTGCGCGCCAGACAGCCGCAAAAAACCGACCGTTTCAAAAAGTTTTCCAGGCCTGTCCGCCCGGAAAGAAGACTCCGATTAGAAGGGCCTAAAACGCCTTTAGCGGAGTTTTTCTTAGAGGAGGTCATTTTTTGATAAATTTTGCTCATACGCAAAATTTATCAAAAAAAAAAAACAATGCAAGGCCTTTTAAAACCTCCCCCGGCAAATTTGCTTATTAAGGGAATTGATAGACCAAACATCCGTCTGCCGTATCAACGCAGCTTTTCTCCAGAAAGACCCCGCCCATGCTCTCGCATACGCGGCGGCTAATGCTGTCCCCATTGTATGCAATGCAGTGGCTTTTGCCGGCCCGCCTGCTAAAGGAGGAATCCTGATGCTCCATATACCAGGCAAAACCCAAATTGCCATTTTTGGCATATACCCGCTGGCTGGTGCCGCCGCTTGGGTCTTTGACCAATACGGTGGCCCCTCCGGGCAACAGCCAATCCCCGTTTGCGGCTATGGTTGTACCGCCGGGCATATCCACATCAAGCAGTGAAAAATCCCGGGTATATTCTCCGTTGGCCATGTAATATATTTCCTGTGCATCTTTGACGGCTTTTGTGACAATTTGCATTTCCACCAACCGGGATTTCCACACGGCGGTCTGATATTGCGGCAGCGCCACCGCCGCCAATATGCCGATAATCAACACAACCACCAAAAGTTCTATTAGCGTAAAGCCGGTCCGTTTGAAAGAAAACGGATGAGATTCTGAGTTACAACTTCTCAGAATGACATTATTAGTAAAGCCGCCTAAAACGCTTTTAGCGAGGATTTTTTGAAGAGGGGTCTTTTTTTGATAAATTTTGTTCATAAACAAAATTTATCAAAAAAAAAAAACAATACAAGCCCTTTTAAAACAGCCGGCACAACTTATCAAAAAACCAAAGAAATACACCGGAACTTATACGGTGTAATGAAAAAGATGGGTTTTTACAAGATTTCCAGCGGAGCGAAAGACAGCATAAACGTACGCTGCACGCCGCCGGCAAACTGCACGGTGATTTTGCAGCTGTCGCCCGAGCCGGCCACGGCCGTCACCGTGCCCAGCCCAAAAGCCCCGTGTTTGACTTTGCCGCCGACCGCCACGGTCTTTCCGTTTCCGGCGGTGGTGGAAGTGCCTTTTTCCTGTTTGGGCGTCTGGCCGTAACCGCCCGGGAAATGGCGGCGCTCGTCCGAGGCGGAGAATCCGCGCCGAGGCCCGCCGTACCCGTTATTGCGCGCGCCGTACAAAGAGCCCAAACCGGCAGAGCCTTTAAAAGAAGAAGACGTATAATCCAAATCGTCGTTTTCCATTTCATACCCCTGTTCGTCATACTGTTTTTGGAAGCGGCTGCGGCTGACAAAGCCTTCAAAGCCGTTGTAACTTTCCGCGCTGCGGCCCGTGGAGCCGTGATAGCCGCTTTTGTTTCTGCCGCCGCCGTAAAAACCGCCGCCCTGCCCGTAGAGGCCGTATTTGGTTTTGAAATTGTCATAGCGCGGCTGGCTCTGCTCCAGGCGTTCGCGGTCTTCTTCGTCCAGCAGGCCGCACTCAAACAAAAAGCGCGACGGCACGTTTTCATACATTTTGCCGTATGTGCGGCGGCGTTGGGCATAGGTCATAAACAGTTTTTCCCGCGCGCGCGTCATGGCCACATAGCAGAGGCGGCGTTCTTCTTCCATTTCGTCGCTGTCGTCGCGGTTAATGGGGAAAAGCCCCTCTTCCAATCCAGTTACAAACACGGCGTTAAACTCCAGCCCCTTGGCCAGGTGCACCGTCATCAGCGTCACCGCGCCGCCTTCGGCCGCCTGGGAATCGTCGGCTCCCGTTTGCAGGGACACTTCCTGCAAATAATCCGAAAGGGAAGGCTCTTTTTCTTCTTTGACGCAGCGTTCTTCGTATTCTTTGACGGCGTTTATCAATTCGTCCAGGTTCTGCAGGCGGCTTTCGGCTTCGGGGTCTTTTTCCACTTCGGCCTGCACGGCCTGCAAATAACCCGACGTTTTCAAAATTTTATCCATCACGTCCGTGGGGGAAGATACAAACATATCCGCGCGCCACCCTTCCACCAGCCGCACAAATTCCATAGCGGCGCGGCGGGCCATGGGCGTCAGGTCCGGCACGGACTGCGCGGCTTTCAGCGCGCCGTACACGGACAGGCCGTTTGCCTGCGCATAAGCCAACAACCGCTCCTGCGCCGTCTTGCCCAATCCACGCGAAGGCGTATTGATGACGCGCAGCAGACTCATATTGTCATTGGAATTAATCAGCAAGCGTGCATAGCAGAGCATATCTTTAATTTCTTTGCGGTCATAGAAACGCACCGTGCCGACCAAGCGGTACGGAATTTGGTAGCGGCGGAAGGTTTCTTCAAAATTGCGGCTCTGGGCATTGGTGCGGTAAAAAACGGCGACGTCGTTTAGAGAATATCCGTCCTGCTCCACCAGGGATTTGACATTCTGCGCCACCCAGGCGGCCTCCATACCTTCGGTGGGGGCCTCGCGCACTTCTATATCGTCGCCGCGCTGTTTGTCGGTAAACAGGTTTTTTTCTTTGCGCTGGGAGTTTTTGGAAATCAGCCGGTTGGACGCGTCCAAAATAATCTTGGTGGAGCGGTAATTCTGCTCCAGCGTAATGATTTTGGCGTCTTTGAAATCTTTTTCAAATTCCAAAATATTGCGTATGTTTGCGCCGCGCCAGGAATAAATGCTTTGGTCGGGGTCGCCCACGACGCAGAGTTTGCGGCTTTTTTCAGCCAGCAGGCGCGTGATAAGGTATTGGGTGCGGTTGGTGTCCTGGTATTCGTCCACCAGCACGTACTGAAAAAACTGCTGGTAATAGTCCCGCACGTCTTCGTGTTCTTTTAAAAGTTTCAGCGTTTTGAGCAGCAAATCCCCAAAATCCAATGCGCCGGCTTTTTGCAGTTCCTGCTCATAGCGTTTGTAAATTTCCGCCGCGCGAATGCGGTAGTCCAGCCCGCTGGCGGTGGCGTTGGTCATCAGCCCTTCGGGCGATACGCCGTCGTCTTTGGCGCGGGAAATCATATTGACGATTTGCCCCGCCTCTTTTTTGGGGTCTTTGACGCCCGTTTGTTCCAGCAGAAGCGTTACCAGGCGTTTTTGTTCGCTTTCGTCATAAATGGCAAAGTCCCGCGTGAGCCCCATTTTCTCGGCGTTTTGGCGCAGCAGGCGCACACCGAACGAGTGAAACGTATGTATCCACACGCTGCGGCTTTGGCCCGGCACCAACGCTTCCACGCGCTCGCGCATTTCCTGGGCGGCTTTGTTGGTAAAGGTAACGGCCAAAATGCGGTACGGCGAATAGCCGTCGTGAATCAGTTTGGCTATTTTGGTGGTCAGGGTTTTGGTTTTGCCCGTACCCGCGCCGGCCACAATCAGGCACGGCCCCTCGTCGTAATTGACGGCCTGCAGCTGCTGGGGGTTTAATGATTTTAATGCGTCGTCCAAATTCATAGTTATTTCAATTTTAACTGCACCAGGGTTTCTATATGGTCCGTATGCGGGAAAAAATCAAACGTTTCCGCCGCGGTAACATCATAATGTTGCGATAAAATTTTCAGGTCCGCCGCCAGCGTAACCGGGTTGCAGGAGATGTACAAAATTTTCTCCACGCCCGATTCCGCCACGGCTTTGGCCGCTTTGGGGTGCATGCCGGAGCGGGGCGGGTCCAAAATAATCAGCGCGTCCTTTTTTTCAATCGGCTGTTGTCTGACGAAATCCTCCACCCTGGCGCAGAAAAACTGCACGTTTTGCACGCCGTTTAATTTGGCGTTTTCTATGCCGTTGTACACGGCGGGGGCGACGGATTCCACGCACAGGCTTTTTTGGCACAAGTCCGCACACGATAGCGAAAAACTGCCCGCGCCGCCGTATAAGTCATAAATAATTTTGGGCGAAATCTCTTTGACCAGCGCGCGCACGCGGCTGTACATTTTTTGCGCGGTCAGCGTATTGGTCTGGAAAAAAGACTGCGGGGAAAGTTTAAACACCACTTCGCGCTCTTTCATGCCGTCCGGCGCAGACAAAATAATTTTCTCCGTGATAAAATCTTTGCCTTTGAGCACGCGCAGGCTTTCCGGCGCGGCGGTGTCGGCCAGCGACGTATTGACGGCCAGCATAATGTTCGCTTCCGGCCAAACGCTTTCTACGGCGGATACAAAACTTTTTTCCGGCACGTCGTCAGTTACAAACAACACCGCGATGGCTTCGCCGGTGTTTTTCCCCACACGCAGCATCAGGTGGCGCAAAACGCCCGTATGGCGGCGGTGGTCATAGTAGGACAAATTTTCCGTTTGGGCCCAGGCGCGCACGGCCTGCAAAAGCGGGATTAAATGTTTGTCAAACAGCACGCACTGCCGTATATCCACGGCGCGGTCCCAGCGGCCTTTGAGTTTAAAGCCCAGGGTCTGTTCAAATTCCAGCGGGACGGTTTTGTCGCGCTTTACTTTTTTGTCAAAAGGCTCTTTCCACACCGGTTGATGACAAAAACCCAACTCCACTTTATTGCGGAAATAAAAGGGCTCGTCCGTCGGCGTAACGGGAATATCCCCTCCCCAGAAATCCTGGAGCAGTTCTTTGACGCGTGCGGTTTTTTGCTCCAGCTGCCGCCCGTAAGGCAGGTCCAGCATGGCGCAGCCGCCGCATTGTTTGAAATGTGGGCAGAGTTCAGGCATTGATTTTAAACAGGCAAACGTCGCCGTCCTTTACGATATAGTCTTTGCCTTCGGAGCGGATAAGGCCGTGTTCGCGCAGGGCTTTTTCGTCGCCGTATTTGACCAGGTCGTCAAACGTGTATACGTCGGCGCGGATAAAGCCTTTTTCAAAATCGCTGTGTATTTTGCCCGCCGCCTGCGGCGCGGTGCACCCCACGGGAATCAGCCAGCTGCGCACTTCCACCTCGCTTCCGGCCGTGAAATACGTGCAGAGGTTTAACAGTTTCATCCCTTCGCGCACCACTTTTTCCAGCCCCGTGTAATCGCTGCCGGTTTCGGCTAAAAAGGCTTTCTTTTCTTCTTCGGAAAATTCGGCGATGTCGGCCTCAAATTTGACGCACAATTCCACAAAGCCCGCTCCGGTTTCTTGGGCATATTTGGCCACCTTTTCGGCGTTTTCGGCGTTGCGCTTTTCAGAATTGTTGCCCACGTACAAAACGGGTTTGGCCGTCAGAAACTGGTATTCTTTGAGCACTTCCGGCTCCAAATGCAAAGAGGATACCGGCTTGCCGTCTTCCAACGCGGCTTTGATTTGCTTCATGGTTTCAAAGGCGGCGACGGCCTCTTTTTTGCCGCTTTTGGCGTTGCTGCCCAGCCGGTCGCAGATTTTGCCGGCCGTTTCCAAATCCGCCAGCATCAGTTCGGTATTGATGACCTCAATGTCGCGCAAAGGGTCCACGGAGTTCATCACGTGGGTCACGTTTTCGTCTTCAAACAAACGTACGACGTGAATAATGGCGTCCACCTCGCGGATATTGGCCAAAAATTTATTGCCCAGCCCCTCACCTTGGCTGGCGCCTTTGACGATGCCGGCAATATCTACAAATTTGATAAAAGCGGCGGTTTTCTTGGGCGGTTTGAACATATCAAAGAGTTTGTCCAGCCGCTTATCCGGTATGGGCACAATGCCCACATTGGGCTCAATGGTGCAAAAGGGGTAATTGCTCGCTTCCGCGCCCGCGCAGGTCAGCGCGTTAAAAAGGGTGGATTTGCCCACATTGGGCAGACCGACAATGCCGATTTCCATGAAAACGCACTCCTTAAAAATAAAGGGAAATATAAGTATATTTTAGCATTTTAGGCATACAAAAGCCCCGGCGTACAAAACGGCCAAACAAAATAAGCACACAGCCGGAGGAGCAGGGGCACTCCCGTTAGCGGTCGTTTAAAATTGCTTGCACAGCCTTGTCCAGCGGCTTTCAGCAGAAGAAGCGCAAAGGATTTGATTAGGTTTGTCCGAATAGGTGAAAAAAAAGGATATACTGGCTCCGTTGCGCGAGCAGTTGTCCACGGAACTGTTTGCCCCGGGGCAATACATAATGCGGAGCACATTATCCGACTTAAAATTACTTGAAGTGTTGTCTATCAAAAAATCTTCCCCTTCACACACCGCTTCATTGTTTTTTCCGCCGCCGGTGCGAACTTGGCAGTAGGCAGGAAGGGAAATATCCAAATCATCCAACCCGTCCGAATAAAACCCGTTAGCCATATAATACGCTTCCTGCGCTTGGCGGATAGACGCACCCAAAGACATGTATTTCATTAGCCGTGCTTTGTCCGCCGCCGTTTGGTATTGCGGCCAGGCCACGGCAGCCAAAACACCAACGATTAAAACAACCACTAATAACTCTATTAGCGTAAATGCGGCGTTTTTCTCCCTCTTCATGCGAAAAGTGTATCAAAAAAAAAAAAACAGCGCAAGGCCCGGCAAATAAACAACATAAAACACCGACGGCCCGCGCGGCCCGAAAGCCGAAGCTAGGCGAAAGAAAGAGAATTTGCTAAAATATATATATTCAGTCCCGTTCGTCTAGCGGTTTAGGACGCCGCCCTCTCAAGGCGGAGATCACGAGTTCGAATCTCGTACGGGACGTATTTTTTTATCCGGCCGGCATAACATGCACGGCCATTTTTTTATGCTTTAGCGCCCCCAGGGGCGGGACAGACGCAAAATTTCATACAATATAGTCATCAACTACGTATAGGGAGGGGTTATGGAATTGTCCGTTTTTCAAACGGGTTTGCTGTGCCTGCTGATTTTGCTGGTGCTCGTACTGCCTTTGACGGTGCGCAAAGTGGAAGAAAACTTGGAAGCGTTTCTGTTTGTCTGCGGCGCCGCCGCGGTATCCGTTACAAACATGTGGAACTGGGAACTGATTAAAACGGCTTTGCAGGACCCCATAAAAATTACGCTGGCCGTTTTGGTGGCCGGCCTTTTATTTAAACAGTTTCACCGCGCCTTGCAGCACGTTACGGCCAAAACCGTGTCCGTCATCGGTTTGCGCGCCGCACTGGCCGCCATTGTGCTTTTGCTGGGGCTGACCTCCAGCGTGATTACTGCCATCATTGCCGCTTTAATACTGTCTGAAATTATCCCGCTGCTGCCCATTGACCGCAAAGGCCGCGTGCAATTGGTGGTATACAGCTGTTTTGCCGTAGGCATGGGCGCGGTACTGACCTCCATCGGAGAGCCGCTGGGCACGATTGTGCTGTCTAAACTTAAGGGCGCGCCGCATTACGCCGATTTCTGGTTTTTGCTCAAACAGCTGGGCTGGTTTGTACTGGTCGGGAACATCGTACTGGCCGCGTTGGCCATGTGCATTAAAAAAGCGGAAAACGCCGCGGCGGAAGACACGCACAGCGAAGAACACACCGTTAAAAGCATTATTGTACGGGCGGCCAAAGTATATTTGTTTGTCATGGCGCTGGTCCTGCTGGGGGACGGCCTTAAACCGCTGGCCGTGCAGACCATAGCCCATTTGTCCGAAAACGCATTGTATTTCATCAATATGCTTTCGGCCATCTTGGACAACGCCACGCTGGCCGCCATTGAAATCACGCCGGATATTTCCACGCGCAACCTGGTTTTCCTGCTGATGAGCTTAATCATCTCCGGAGGCATGTTGATTCCGGGAAATATCCCGAACATTATCTGTGCCTCCAAGCTTAAAATCACCAGCAAAGAATGGGCCAAAGCCGCCGTGCCGCTGGGGCTGGCGCTGATGGTGGCGTATTTCTTTATTTTGCATGTTACGCTGTAGACGCGCGTGCACGCGAACGTAATTTTATATAATGAAACGGAACGATTTTATTTAAGGAGAATACATGAAAATTCATTCTTTTACCGTGCAGCCCAATCTGCCCGATAATATCAAATTCCTGGAAGAATTAGCCGGCGACATGTGGTTTACGTGGAATTGGCCGGCCATTTTGCTGTTTGTACAAATAGACCCCAAACTCTGGACGGCTTCCCGCCGAAACCCCAAATGGATGCTGGGCAGCGTGCCGCAAAAACGTCTGGAAGAACTCAGCCGCGACACGGCCTTTGTGGAGCAAGTCAATAAAGTAAAAGAAGCCTATTACAATTACAAAAACAATTCCCACACCTGGTACAAAGAACATAAAAAAGAACAGGGAGACATGCTGACGGCCTATTTCTCCATGGAATACGGCATTGGCGAAGGGCTGCCCATTTATTCCGGCGGTCTGGGCATGCTGGCCGGCGACCATATGAAATCCGCCAGCGACCTGGGCATGCCGATTATCGGCATGGGGCTTTTTTATAAAAAAGGCTATGTACAGCAGATGTTAAACCGCGACGGCTGGCAAAA
>CALUXH010000096.1 GCA_944324695.1 uncultured Elusimicrobiales bacterium
GATTTGTCCGTGGCCGTGGCCAGCCTGGAGGCGGCCAAAGCCATTAAGCAAATCGCGCGCAAACTGGGCAAAAAAGCCCGCTGCCACGTCAAACAGGACAGCGGCATGGGCCGCATCGGCACGCGCCGCGGCGGCGTCATGCACATTATCCATGAACTGGCCGGAGATGAATTTATAGAGTTGGAAGGCGTATTTACGCACTTGTCCAGCGTGGATACGGACCCCGCCTACACCGAAGAACAGATAGGCTATTTCCGCGATACGATAACCAATGTGCGCCTGCATAAAATCCCCGTGAAACTCTTTCATATGGCGGCTTCTCCGGCCATAGAACTGCGGCCGGACAGCTATTGCGATATGGTGCGCGCGGGTCATGCGTCTTTCGGTTTGTCAGACGGCTTTGAGCCGGTGCTTTCTTTAAAAAGCCGCATTGTGTTTGCCAAAGAAGTGCCCGCCGGGGCCAGTATCAGCTACAACCGCAGTTTTATTGCGCCCCGCGCCATGAAGGTGGCCACCATCCCTGTGGGATACGGCGACGGGTATTTGCGCGCGCTGTCCAATAAAGCCGACGTGCTGATTAAAGGCGTACGCTGCCGCGTGTTGGGCAATATTACCATGGATATGTGCATGGTGGACATTTCCGCCGTGCCGGACGCGCGCGTGGGAGATGAAGTGGTGTTGATCGGCCGGCAGGGCGCGCAGGAAATACGCGCCAAAGAGCTGGCCCAAAAAGCGGGGACGATTGACTATGAGCTGACCACGCTTCTCATGCCCCGCGTGCCGAGGTTTTATCAAGAATAATGTTTACGGCAATAGGCAAAGTGATGATGAACTGGCTGGATCAGACCGGAGGAGCGGCCGACATGGTGCGCTCGGCCGGGTTTTGGCTGGCGCGTTCGCGCTTTGAATTTAAACAGTTTGTCCTGCAGAGCATTACCATCGGCGTGGATTCCTTCGGCGTGACGGCGCTGACCAGCCTGTTTACGGGCATGGTGCTGGCGCTGCAGGCCGGAAACACCATTAACAATATTTTCGGCGACCCGATTTTTGTGGGCACCATTGTTTCATTTTCTTTAATCCGCGAGCTCGGCCCCGTGCTGACGGGCGTGGTGGTGGCGGGGCGCGCGGGCGCGGCCGTGACGGCGCATATCGGCACCATGGCCGTAACGGAGCAGCTGGACGCCCTGTATACCTTGGGCACTAATCCCACGCAGTATTTGGTCATTCCGCGCATGGGGGCTTTTTTGCTGACCATGCCGGTACTGACGGTGTTTTCCAATATTTTCGGCGTTATTGGCGGCTGGCTGGTGGCCGTGTATGCGCTGGGCGTGCCCGGAGAAGTGTATTTAAGCGATATTACCACCTTTATGGGCGCGAAAGATTTTATGCACGGGTTTATCAAGGCGTTTATTTTTGCGTTTATGATAGCCACGGTGTGCTGCTATAAGGGCGTCAGCACGCGCGGCGGCGCCGAAGGGGTGGGCAAAGCCACCACCGGCGCGGTGGTGACGTGCATTGTGCTGATTTTGGTGCTGGATTATTTTTTAACCGCCATTTTGACGGCGTTCGGGATTTAAATGATAGAGATAAAACATCTCAACAAGAGCTTTGGCTCGCATCATGTGCTGCGAAACGTAAACCTAAAAATAGAGGACGGAAAAATCACCTCCATTTTGGGCGGTTCCGGTTCGGGCAAAAGCACGCTGATTAAGTGCATGATGCGTCTGCTGGACAGCGACGGCGGGGAAATACTGGTCGGAGGCAAGGACATTACCAAGGTGACCAACCCGTTCCGCCTGGCCGCCGTACGCCGCCATTTCGGCTATTTGTTTCAGGAAGGGGCTTTGTTTGATTCCATGACGGTGGGGGAAAACGTGGCTTTCGGGTTGTCTTATCTGACGGACATCCCCAAAGAAAAATATCCCGCCGTCATTAAAGAGAAGCTGGCCATGGTGGGATTAAAGCCGGAAGTGGCCCTGCTGAACCCTTCCGAGCTTTCCGGAGGCATGCGCAAACGCGTCAGTCTGGCGCGCGTGCTGGCCATCAGCCCGAAATGTATTTTGTATGACGAGCCCACCACCGGGCTGGACCCCATTATGTCCGACATTATCAGCGATTTGATTTTGGAAATGAAAAAGAAAATCGGCATTACGTCGGTGGTCATCACGCATGACATGCACTCGGCGTTTAAAATTTCCGACTATATCGCTTTTTTATACGAAGGGGAAATTATGCTCTACGGTACGCCGGAAGAGTTTAGAAAGACCGACAATCCGTATGTGCGGCAGTTTGTGGACGGCTCCAGCCACGGGCCTATACAGATGAAACTGATGCGGGAGTGATTTTTTGCGGTTTTTGGCGGTTTAGGCGTTTGTTTACTTAGCGGGCGGTAAGCTTCAGTGCAAAAAAATGCCGATTGAGCCCAAAAACTTTAAAAATACCGCCCTGGCGGGGCGGAAAAATATCCAAAAGGCCCAATGGCCTGAAAATTTGAAATTTTTTGTAAATTTATTTAAGGTAGAATGAAATTATGAAACCGGAAACAAAACTTGGCTTATTTACCGTACTGGGGCTGGCGGCCCTGGGATTCAGTTTATATTTCTTGGGAGGTTTTTCCATTACGCGCTCCTATGATATTAACGTGCAGTTTGCCGACGTTTCCGGCCTGCCCGTCAAAGCGGCGGTGAAGCTCTCCGGCGTGGAAGTGGGAAAAGTAAAAGAAATCAAAATAGAGAACGGCCAAGTTATCGTCGTAGCGGCCATTAATGAAAATATTGCGTTGTATAAAGGCAGCCGTTTTTCCGTGGCGATGACGGGTATTATCGGCACCAAATACCTGAAAGTGGAACAAGGCGACGAAAGCCTGGGCCTGCTGCGCGCGGGGGACTATGCCTCAGGGGTGGACGAAGTGCCTATGGACCAGCAGATTGCCGACACTATGGCCAGCGTCAAGGAGTTGGTGGACAGCGTCAACCGGCAGGGCCAGTTCGGCGCGCAGCTTAACGACGCCATGCGCGATATACGCCAGCTGTCTGCCAACGTCAACCAATTGGTCATTACCATGCGCCCGTATGTAACCGATTCCATGAAGAATTTGCAGGAAATCACCGACAAATTAAACGCCGTCATGGACAGTATTACCAATGAAGACGGCGTACTGGGCAGCCTGATTAAAGACAAAGAAATGAAAGAACAGGTCAAGCAGAGCGTCAGTGAGCTTAAAACCACCATGACGGAAGTAAAAACTTTTGTGGGCAAAATGAGCCGCTTCCGCGTGTATTGGGATTATGATTTCTTCTACGCCACCGAGCCCGGCATTTCCACCAGTGACCTGGCGTTGGAAATATTCCCTTCCAGCGGTTACACGTATTACCGCGCGGGCATTTCCAACATCGGCAATGAGGACGACAAACTGGGCGACGGCGACTATGTGGAGCGCAACAAGCTGGACCTGCGCTTTGGTCTGTATAACCAGTGGGCCAACCTGTCCGCCGGCATGATACGCGGCGCTGGCGGCGTGGCGCTGGAGCTGAAACCGTTCTACAATCACGAGTTTTTACAGCGCTTTACCGTCGGTGCGGAATTTACGGACTGGGGGCGCGACCGCGTCATCAATGACCGTCACTTTGACAAACCCAATTTGTCCTATGGCATAGATTACCGCGTGAGCAAATATTTCTCCGTAGGCGCGTGGATGCGCGACGCCATGGAAACCAACTACTTTAACGTGAAGGCCAATATCTCGTTTAACGACCAGGATATTTCTTCCTTCTTTGGCCTGGCGACTATGGCCAATTAGGGGCGCGTATGAAATTTAAGACGGTGTTTGTATGCCAAAAATGCGGTTATGAGTCGCCCAAATGGGCGGGCAAATGCCCCGAATGCGGGGAATGGAACACCTTGGTTGAAGAAGTAAAGCAGCAGGAAAGCAAGAAGGAAAAGCGCACCCGTTCTTTTACGGATTTTTCTTCGGAAATTATTAAATTGTCCGACAGCCGCGCCGTAAAAGAAACCCGCATTCCCACGGGCATTGGGGAATTTGACCGCCTGCTGGGCGGCGGGCTGGTCAAAGGGCAAATTACTTTGCTGGCCGGGGCCCCCGGCATAGGCAAAAGCACGCTGATGCTGCAGGTGGCCGACGCGCTGGCCAAAAACTTAAAAGTGCTGTATATCTCCGGTGAGGAAAGCATCAGCCAGATTTCGGGCCGCGCCCAGCGGCTGGGCGTGAACAACCCCCATATTTTCCTGCACTGTGAAACCAATATTCAAAATATTATTGAATCGGTGGAAAACGTCAGCCCCGACGTGCTGGTGCTGGATTCCATTCAAACCGTCTATCATCCCGAATTTACCTCTTCCGCCGGCACCGTCGGCCAGGTGCGCGAGTGCGCGGCCGAGTTGGTGCGCCTGTGCAAGCCCAAAGGGATTATTACCTTTGTGCTCGGTCACGTAACCAAAGACGGGGAATTGGCCGGCCCAAAAATTTTGGAGCATATGGTGGACAGCGTGCTGTACTTTGACACGGAAAAAGACAATGTGTTGCGTCTTTTGCGTCCGCACAAAAACCGCTTTGGTTCCACGTCTGAAATCGGCCTGTTTAAAATGACGGGCCACGGCCTGGAAGGCGTGGAAAACGCGGGCGAATATTTCGCGCAGACTTCCGCGCGCTGCGCTTTAAAAGGCCGCGCTTATACGCTGGCTTTGGAGGGATCCCGCCCGCTGTTGACCGAAGTCCAGGCGCTGGCCAGCCCGACGCATTATCCGTATCCGCGCCGCGTGGCGACGGGGGTGGATTTGAACCGCTGTTTAATGCTTTTCGCCGCGTTGGAAAAGCACGTGGGGCTGTCTTTGGACAACAAAGATATTTACGTCAGCATAGCCGGCGGTGTAAAACTTAAAGATCCCGCGCTGGATTTGGCAATTTGCGCCGCCGTCATCAGCTCCGTCAAAGATGCGGCCGTGCCGCACGACTGGCTGTTTTTGGCCGAAGTGGGTATCTTGGGGCAAATTGCCAAAGTGCCGCTGATGGAGCGGCGGCTGGAAGAAGCGCAGCGTCTTGGTTTTAAGATGGCGTTTACCGCGCCGCTTTCCAAACAGGAAAAACAGCACCTTGCGGGCCTGACCCTGCAGGAAATTACGGAAATTAACGAACTGGCCTTAAAGCTGCGCTAAAAGATTCTCTGCGCGTGCGGGTATATCCGTCCGGCCGCCAAAAAGGTATGCAACCGCTTCGTTGCGGGTATTTTTTACTTTTTGTTATACTGACTGTAAGTTGTGTAAACGGAGGATTAGGGCGTTATGAGAAAAAATACTGGTTTTACGTTGATTGAAATGCTGGTGGTGGTGCTGATTTTGGGGATTTTGACGTCTATTGCCCTGCCGCAGTACCAACGTGCGGTCAAACGCGCCCAGGGGACGGAAGCTCGGGTAGCGGGCAAGGCCATTATGGATGCGCAAAATGTTTATTATATGGAAAATAAAAAATATGACCAGTATTTTTGGTTGAATAATGGGGGCAATCTGACTGTCAAATTTCCGGCTATGAAGAATTTTACCTTGGGCACCACACACAGTGCCGGCTGTACGACTGGTACGACTTGCGGCTTCAGCTTAAAACACAATGTAGACAATGTCTTTTTAGTTTATAAATTGGTTCGTGGGCAGCTGACGGATTTTTATTGCACGGGAAACAACTGCATGGATTATTTCGCCTGTCGTCTTATTGGTTCGGGCGGAAGCGCCAAATGTGAGCTGGATTAAAGAATGGGCCGTTTTATCCGGAAATTTTTGTTGTTTGTATGCGCGGCATGTATTCTGGTGGGGATTGCCGCGCGTTTTTTATTTTTGAATGTATCTTATGAGTACGATGAGCTCTTTACCGCCGTCACTTCCAACCCCGCCCTTTCTTTTAGCTGGGTATGGACGAACTGGCTGATGCCCGACGTACATCCCCCGCTGCATAACTTTTTGTTATATATTTACAATCATTTTGTCCCATACGGGCCGGAAATTTGGCTTCGCTTGCCCAGCGTGCTGTTTGGCCTGGGGGCTTTGGCCTGGGCTTGGTTCGGCTTTCCCAAACGCTTTGGCAAAACCGCCCGTCTGTTGTTTATAGGCTTGCTTTGCTGTCAGTCTTATGGCATTTTTTATACCCAGCATGCGCGGGCCTATTCGCTGGTCCTGTTTTTATCCGTCCCGCTGACATTTGTATTTTTGGATATTTCCCGTGCCGTATGGAAGGGCAGGGCTGTGCCCGCCGGGCAATGGGCGGCCTACGGCGTTTTGTCTTTACTACTGTGCTGGAGCCATTATTTCGGCGCATTGCTTTATGGCATATTTTCCATATTACTCCTGGGACAGGCGTTAAAATATAAACGCCGCCTGGGGCCGTTTATTTGGGTGCCGGGGTTGGTGTTTTTGTTGTTTTTGCCCTGGCTGTTGCCAAATTTATGGGCCAATATTTCCCTGCAGCGTTTTGACGGCGCCTGGTGGGGCAACCAGGCTTCGGCCGAGGTTATTATGCCCGGGCTGATTGTGTTCTTTTTTTCCGGTTTTACGGGACATCTTATCTTGATGGTTTTATTGCTGGCCGGACTGCTGGGGGGAATGAAATGCTATCGCAGAACGGGCGGCTTTGCTTTTGGGAGGGAAGTAGCGCTGCTGACGCTGGCCTGCCTGCTGGCGCTGGGCATCGTAGGGCTTTTGTATATTAAAATTTATTTATTTTTCGGGCGTTACTTTATGCCTTTTGTCCCGGTGCTGTACTTGTTATGTGCGTTGCTGGCCGCACCCGTCGTGCGCAGGTATTTATGGGGGTTGGGGCTGTTTGTGTTTTTTTTAATGACAAATCTGGCTGCGACAGGGATGTTCTGGCTGCTGGTGGAGGAAGGGGATTTGGTGCCCGCCCGCATGTCCATGCAGGTGTACCGGGATTTATGGCCGCAGAAAGAGCTTTTTGTTATTGCCGTGGAGGCGTTCCCTCCTTCATCCATGGAGGCGATGTACGCTTTTTATCCCAATCAGGTGTTTGGCATGCATGTGCCCGTAACGGAGCTGTGGCAACTGGACGAACCGGCGCGTGAGGAGGCCCTGGCTCGGCGGGAAAATGCAGTCATCTGGATGCCCAACTGCAATGTCGGCAAACTCAGCCGCCTGACCCGGCAGTGGAACCGGGCCGCCGCGGTAGAACTGCAGGTAAAAACATCTTGTTTTTTGAAATTGACGGACAAGGATGTGCTGACCCCTCCGCCGGACTGGCGGCCTGTGGATGAAAAACGCTTAAAAACTTTGTTGGGAGCTTGGTAACTTATGATACAACTTTCTTTGATTGTACCGATGTATAATGAGCAGGAAATGGTACCCGTGTTTTTTGCGCGGGCGGAGGAAGTGCTGTGCGGGCGTTTTTCCTATGAATATATTTTTGTCAATGACGGCAGCCGAGACGGCACGCTGGCCGCGCTGAAAAATCTGGCCCGGCGATATCCGCAGGTAAAAATAATTTCTCTGTCGCGTAATTTTGGCAAAGAGGCCGCCGTTACTGCCGGGCTGCAGGCCGCCGCCGGCCAAGCTGCGGTTATTTTGGATGCGGACCTGCAGGATCCGATAGAACTGGTGCCTGTGTTTTGGGAAAAATTTCAGCAGGGTTATGAGAATGTTTACGGACAGCGTACGGACCGCAGGGCAGATTCTTTTTTTAAGCGTTTTACCGCACAGGCGTTTTATAAAGTCTATAACAAAGTGGCCGATTTCCCCATGCCGTATAATGCCGGGGATTTCCGCCTGCTCAGCCGCCGTGCCGTAGAAGCGGTGGCGGCTTTGCCGGAGCGGGAACGTTTTATGAAGGGACTATTTTCCTGGGTGGGTTTTAAAAGTATAGCCGTGCCGTATTGCCGCCGCCCGCGGGCGGCGGGCCGCGGAAAATGGAGCTATTGGCGTTTATGGAATTTTGCGCTGAGCGGCCTGGCCTCCGCCACTTCTTTGCCGTTAAAACTGTGGACGTACGCAGGCATGGCGGTAGCTCTGTTTGCTTTTGTGTTTGCGGCGTGGATTGCCTATAAAAAATTGGTTTGGGGCAACCCCGTCAGCGGTTACGCTTCCCTGATGGTAACGATTTTGTTTTTCAGCGGCGTTCAGCTGATTACCCTGGGGATCATCGGGGAATATTTAAGCCGGATTTTTACGGAAGTCAAACGCCGACCCGTCTATCTGATAGACGAAAAAATTAATTTCTGACACGCATAACGACAAAACGGCCGGAGGGGAAACGGATTTCTGCCGTCTTTGCCCGGACGTATTCAGCGTACGGAAAACTTTTTGCTGAAGAAAAAGTTTTGGCGGTATTTAATGAAGTAACCGCGCAGCATCAGATAAGTCAGCGTGCAGGAAAGCACATCCGCTATCGGCGGTGCAAAAAACACGCCGTACAGTCCAAAGAGCATGGGCATAATCAGCACCAGCGGGATTAAGATAAGCACCTGGCGCGACAGACTCAGCACGGCCGCGCGGAAAGGCTTGTTGATGGCCTGGAAGAAGCTGCTGCCCAAAATTTGCAGTGCGTCAAAAGCCGTAAAAATATTCAAAATGCGCACCGCTCTGGCCGCCATGGCAATAAGCTCCTGGTCCGTGCCGTTAAAGATGCGCACGATATACGGCGCAAAACACAGGGCAATCATGGAACCGGTAAACCCAAAGCCGATGCCCCAGCGTATGGCCATTTTAAGCGTTTGAAAGGCTGTGGCATATTTGCGCGCGCCGTAGTTGTAGCCGATGATGGGCTGCGCCCCTTGGCTTAAACCTAAAATGGGCATCAGGAAAATAGCGTTGGCGCTGATGGCTATGCCCATGGCAGACACCGCCACATTGCCGCCGTACTTTAAAAGGGCGTGGTTAAGCAGGAAGTTCATGGCGCTGGAAGCCAGTTGGAATACCATCTGGGATACGCCGATCAGCATGCTGGCCGAAAGAATATGCCATTTCAGGCGCATATACCGCCAGTGCAGTTTATATTTGCTGCGCGGCCCTAAGAAAAACAGCAAAATCCAGGTAAACGACACTACCTGCCCGCATACCGTAGCCGCCGCCGCCCCGCGCATGCCCCAGTCCAGCACGAAAATGGTAATGGGAGCAACGGTTAAGTTTAAAAATGCACCGATAAACTGGGTGGCCATGGCCGTTTTGGGGTGGCCGGATGAGCGGATAAAATTGTTCATGCCCGCTCCGACGTTAAACAGGGCGTATCCGGGCAGTACCATTTGCATGTACGGCGTTACATAGGGCAGGGTTACCTCATTGGCTCCCAGAAAGAGCAATATGGGCTCCATAAAGACGTATCCCACCGCCATCAGCACACCGCTGATAAGCGCCAGCGCGACAAAGGCGTTGCCCAAAATCAGCTGAGCCTCTGCTTCATTTTTTTCCCCTAACCGTATGGAAAAAAGCGCGTTGGCTCCCACGCCGATAAGCACGCTGAACGCCAAGAAGAAAAACCCCATGGGAAACAACAGCGTAATGCTGGCTATGCCCGGCGCTCCGAATTCATGACCTACGTAAATGCGGGAAATAATATTATACAGCGCACTGACGAACATGCCCGCCACGGCCGGCGCGGAAAATTTAATTAACAGACTGGAAATCGTACGGGCTTTAAAAGGGTTTCCTTCCTGTTTGCGTTTTAACTTCTTGCTCATAATTTAGAAAAACCAAGCCGCCCGGTACCGCGGCGGCTTGTATGCTCCTGCCTCAAATCTTTATATATTCTACTAAATATAAAAATAAAGGGCAAAATATAGGCCTGTTTGGCAAGTTTTTATCAAGAAATTTTTTTATTTTTTGAGTGTGTTTTAATTCTTTGTTTGCTTGCTTTGTTTTTTTTTTTGCTACATTTTTTTATAAAGAGGCGAGGGGGTACCTCCCGTGACTCTTGCGCCTCTCCCCGGGATTGTCCGGGGGCTTTTTGTATATAATACAGGGCATTACAAGGAGTCATATGCATCAAAAGAATAAAAAGAACAAAGCCTTCACATTGACGGAGCTGTTGGTGGTGGTCATTGTGTTGGGCGTATTGGCGGCGGTGTCGGTGCCGCGGTTTT
>CALUXH010000097.1 GCA_944324695.1 uncultured Elusimicrobiales bacterium
CTGACGGGACAGGTATGCAGCAGTTGCGGGGGTACACGGACTCGTACGGCGGTATGTAACCACAGTACAGGGAATTGGGAATACGGAGAGTGGTCGGCATGCAGCAGACCCGAGAGCGAGTGCCCTAGTAACAAATGTGATGAAGCCGAGAAACCTGATACGTCACGGGAGTGCAACGGCTGTGGCACGCAGACACGCATAGTCACCTGTATATCCGGTAGATGGATAACTGCCAACTGGGGAGAGTGCAGCAAAACCCAGGAAGAGTGTAATACGTCAGCCAGTGCTTGCGAAGGAACTCGTCCCTCCGAATTTGAAACCAGCTGCGGATGTGGCACCATGACGGTCAGTTATACCTGTAATGAAGAGACCGGGCAGTGGCAGACGGTCACATCAGAATGTGTTTTGCCGGAGGGAGCCTGCCAGAATGGAGATACGGAAACAAGAAAAATTCCGTATATAGTCAAAGAAAATGGAGTTTCCGTCACCAAATATCGCACCCAGAAACGCACTTGCAATAATTGCAGCTGGGGAGAATGGGAAACGGTGCCGGAAGAGGAAGGGGAAGAGGGCAGCTGTCCTTCCGGTTACACCTATAATTCTTCCACCGGCAAATGCTGCAGGTATTCCGTCAGCAAACAGTCAGCCAAGGCGGGGGTTACGGTTCGTGGCTGCACCCTGCCAGATCTGAGTACGCTGGCATATCCGGGGCAGGCGCGTTGCAGCGGCAGTGTCAGCGCTTCCTCCTGCCCGTTTATGACGTGTACGGTATCGGCTTCTAACCTCCAGGCAGACGTGGCCAACTCCGCGGGGGAAAAGACGGTGTCGGCCAACAGCCTTGTTTGCCGGAACGGGAGCTTGGTGTATATTGAAAACGGCACGGTATATAACCTCAACAGCATGATGGCCTCATTTACTTATGCTTCTTGCGTATCGGATTGTGTAGACCCGAAATAAACCGCAAAGACGTAATCTATCATCTCCCCCGGCACAATGCCGGGGGAGTTTTATAAAAATTCCTCGCCGCAAATCCCGGGCATAGACCCGGGGAACGAATGAAAATGTCGCCACGGGCCGGTAAAATCTCCGCAGGTTACGGGCGGATTTTTGCCCAACCCCTAACTTTTCTATAATTTATCTATGAAAAAAATAGTAACTGGTTTAGCCGTATTTTCTTTGCCCTGTGCTTTGTTCGGAGGGGCTTATGACAAACTGTTTGAAAACGGTTTGCTGCGTTTTAATTATACGCCGGCGGAATTGACCGCCTTGGAAGCGACTGCGCGCGCGGAATTGGAGGAAAACCTCTCCGCCGTTACGGCCGTGCCGTCTGCGGAGCGGGACTTTGAAAACACGGCGTTGGCGGTGGAAAACGCCTATACCAATTATTGGTTTGTGCCCAAAGCCTTGTCCCTGTTGGCTTATTTCCATGAAGACGCGAACGTCCGTGCCACCGCGGCAGAACTGGAAACCAAAGGCAGCCGCGTCAAAACGGATTTCTTTACCCGTCGCGAAGTGTATCGGGCGCTAAAAGAATATGCAAACACCAAACCGGCTTTGGACGCAGAACAACAGCGTATGTTAGATAAATGGCTGGTGAAATTTGAACGCAACGGCATGGGCCTTTCGGACAAAGACCTAAAAAAATTCGTCAAACTTAATTCTGAACGTTTGGATAAAATCACGCGTTACAACGTGAATTTAAATAATTACCGGGATCAGCTGGAGCTTACGCGCCAAGAGCTGGAGGGTATGGAAGAAACCTATATAAACCGACTCTCCCGCACGGAAGAAGGCAAGTATATCGTCACGCTGAAATACCCCGATTATAACCCGTTTATGGCCAATGCCAAAAACGAAGCCGCCCGCAAAGCCCTGCAGACCAAATTTGCCCGGCGCGGCGGCAAAGAAAACGTTAAGCTGTTGGAAGACACGCTGCTCCTGCGCTCCAAAACCGCGCGGCTGCTGGGCTATGAGAAATATCCCGATTATGTGCTGCCTTCCCGCATGGCCCGGAATGATGAAAATTTGGAAGCGTTTTTAAAAGACTTGGAAAAACAAATACGCCCGCTGGCCGACGGGGAAATGAAAGAATACCTGGCGCTTAAAAAAGAAATGACGGGTCAGGAAAGCCGTACGCTGAACGCCTGGGAAACGGCCTACTGGGCCAACCAGTACAAAAAACGGAAATATGCCGTAGACGATGAAAAAATAAAAGAATATTTCCCGGCGGACAAAGTGATTTCCGGGATGTTTGATACATTTGGCCCGCTGTTTGGGCTGACGTTTGAATCCGCCGCCCTGCCCGTCTGGCATAAAGACGTGCAGACGTATATCATCAAAGATAAAAAGAGCGGGGAAATTGTTTCCTATTTTTATTTGGACGCTTACCCGCGCGACGGCAAATATACCCACGCCGCCACGTGGAGCTTTGTGGACCGCTTCCAAAAGCCGGACGGCTCTTATCAAATTCCGTCCGTCGTCATCGCGGCCAATTTTACGCCCGCAGGCGGCGGCTTGCCCGCGCTTTTGACGCACAGTGACGTGGTAACTTTATTCCACGAATTCGGTCATGTGCTGCAAATGTCTTTGGCGACGTCGCGTTACGCCAGCCTGACCGGGGACAATGTGGCCTGGGATTATATAGAAACCCATTCCCAACTGCTTGAGAACTGGGCCTGGCAGCCGCAGGTGCTGAAAAATATTTCCGCCCATTACCAAACGGGCGAGCCTTTGCCGGATGAGTTGATTGCCGCGTTGGTGCGTTCCCGCCGCGCCGGGGAGGCAACGGCTTTCCTTCGCCAAAACTTCCTGGGGCAGTTTGACGTAGACGCCCACGCATCCAACAAACGCGTGAACACCACCAAATTGTACGGCAGACTGATGGAACAGATAACAGGCACGCCGCTGACCAAAGGCACCTATCCGCAGGCCAGTTTCGGCCACATTATGAGCCTGACCGATCCGTATGACGTGGGTTATTATGTGTATGCGTGGTCTTTGGTCATAGCGGAAGATATATTTGCCCAGTTTGCGCAGCAGGGGTTGTTTAACAAAGAGTTGGGTGCAAAACTGCGTGAGTATATCTACACGCCCGGTACGGCTAAAGACGAAAATGAAATGGTGGAAGCCTTTTTGGGCAGGCCGTACAATAATAAGGCGTTTTTAAAAAGTTTGGGAGTAACTGAACACTGAAAAAACCCCGCCGTTCGGCGGGGTTTTTACGCTGTTTTTAATGGGGTATATTCCGGCTGATATAGTAGGCAAGTACCGGCAGCGCCAGCAAAACAAGCAATAAAATAACTGCTTTCCAGGCATTGAAACCGCCGCTTTGGGCGAGCGGTGTATACGGTGCCGGCCGGGCTGCAGCCAACAGGGCCAATACTTTTTCATCCGGGAGTTCTTCCGGCATTTTTGCCGCGTGTTGTGCCCGTGCGGGCGGAGTTTGCCGCTCCTCTTTTGTCAATTCCGCCAGCACTCTTGTCGCACGCAGACGGAAATCCTCCGCTTCCCCGGGTGGCACCAGACGCCCTTCGTGGTATACAAAAGCATTGTCATATATTTCCACATAAATATCCGTCCGCCGGGCCAACAGCCTTTGCAGCGGGGCGGTCAGCAGGTGCGCCGCCTGCGGCGCGGAAAGGAAAATGCGGTAGGCCGTGTTGATGTTTTCGTCTGTGGTCTTAACGGCGGTGAAGCGGCTGCGGCAAAAAGGGCTTTCCGTCGGAGTAATTTTCAGTGCGGGCCGCCCTCCCGTAAAGCATTCCGCTGAAAATACGGTAAAGGCAGGCAGTTTGTTGCCGTTTTCGTCCTGTGCCGTCATATCGGCCAAGCGGGTAAAAGCAGAGACTTCTTTGCGTGTGACGACATTTTTAAAAGAACAAACAAAAGAAGAAAAAATTTCCAGCCTGTCGGTATTTTGGGAAGTCAGCAGTTCGGAGCGACTGCGGCAGAAAATTCCGCCCGTGCGTTTAGCCAGGCGTTTTAGGCGCGCCGGACGGGAAGCGGCTGTATAAACCGCCGCCGCGGTTCCCGTTGCTAAAATGAGAATGAAAACAGACATAATTCCCTAGAGTTTATCTTATCAAAAAAAAGAGGATGATTTGCTATAATTTGGCATCGGAGGGAGCCTATGAAAACGTTTGTATTAGTTGTTTTTTCCGGGATATTGCTGGCGGGTTGTGTGGCCGGCGGACCTAATATACGGAGCGCCGTTGGCGGCAGTAACATTCAAATTGTCGGCCAAAAACCGCAGGGCTGTGTATTTATTGCGGGGGTGTTGGGAGAACAAAGCGACTTATCCCGGGGCTGGAGTGAACAATGGCTGGAAAATATCCGTACCAATGCCCAAAGGCTCGGCGGGAATGTGGTGTATTTGCGTGCAGCGCAGGCGGCCGAACCTGGTGCGTCGGACGAGTATTTCCGCGATTTTTACGTCAACGGCGTACAATACGGCGCGCTGGTCTATAAGTGTCCGTAATGCCGGAAGATTTTAAGTTGCCTGATCGGTGGATAAAACAGTACGTTTTATCCGCCGTTTTTTGTTGAAACGATGACGAATGCGCGGGGAAATTTTGCCTTGTTTCGTCGTTGTTTGTTTTTTGGTTGATTGGGGTATTTAAAAAGCCTTGATTTGTGTTTTTTTTTTTTTGATAAATTTTGCTTATGAACAAAATTTATCAAAAAATGTATCTGCAAAATAAAAACCGCTCTAAAAGCGTTTTAGGCGGGTTTACGCTTATTGAGCTTTTGGTGGTTGTTTTAATTATCGGCATATTGGCCGCTGTGGCTTTGCCGCAATATGAACGTGCTGTATTACGTTCGCGCATGGCTACGGCCAGACCGATGTTGGCTACCATGAAAGAAGCCATAAGGCTTTATCATATGGAAACGGGTGAGTGGCCTGCTTCTTTGGACGATTTATCTATTCAAGTTCCGGAAGATGAAGGATTTTGGATGCACTCCGCTATAGCTGCTTGGGGAGAGGAAGCCGCACCTATTGTGGTATGGACGGGGCTGACGCAGGATTCCACGATATTTGGTCTTGCCGCTTCCGTGGCGGGGGATGTGTGGGCGTGTTGCGGCAACGCTATTGCTGATAACGCCAAACTGAAAGAATTGTGTAAAAAAGCCGGATATACGGAAGATATCGGTACGCCTACAGGCGGTTTACGCGGCTGTTATAAACAAAAGGGCACTTAAAAAAACCCCCGCTCTTTTGAGTGGGGGTTTTTGCATCAGAGTTTAAACTTATTTTTGTTCAGCCGTAATATCCTGGGCGGGAGCTTTGCTCTTTAAAATAGCCCAGGTCAGTACGGCCAAAAGCACCACGACGCACACCCAGCCCGCTTTGCCCAGCGGGGTATAATCGTTGTGATAGTTGACGATGATAGGCGCCACGATGACGGCCACCATGTTTACCACTTTAATCAGCGGGTTCACGGCCGGGCCGGCGGTGTCTTTGAGCGGATCGCCTACGGTGTCGCCTACCACGCTGGCTTTATGGCGTTCGGAGCCTTTGCCTGTGTTGGCGGCAATGTCGGACGGTTCGTCCTCCACCACTTTTTTGGCGTTATCCCATGCGCCGCCGGAGTTGGCCATAAACACGGCCAACAGCTGACCGGACACGATAATGCCCGCCTGGAAGCCGCCCAGGGCTTCCACGCCCATGGCCAGGCCGACCAAAATAGGCGACACAATGCCCAGCGTAGCCAGCACAATCAGCTCTTTCTGCGCGGCCACGGTGGAAATGCCCACCGCACGCGTATAGTCGGGCTGGGCTTTGCCTTCCAGCACGCCCATTTTGAACTGGCGGCGTACTTCCATGACAATCAAGCCCGCCGCGCGGTTGACGGCGTTAATGGCAAAAGACGAGAACAACCACGGCAGCGCCGCGCCCAGCAGCATGCCCACAAACACCGTGGGGTTGGACACTACAATGCCCACCTCAGACAAAAGCTCTAGCGCTTTGTTTTCGCCGGCGGCTTTCCAGGCTTCGTTTAAGAGCGTCTGCACATTGCTTACGTCCACCATGTACGAAGCGAACAGGGCTACGGCCGCAATAACGGCAGAGCCGATGGCCACGCCTTTGGTAATGGCTTTGGTGGTGTTGCCCACGCCGTCCAGGTCGGCCATGATTTGGCGGGCTTTTTTGGTGTCCGCGTCATCCTGTCCGTGCCAGGACATTTCGCCGATGCCGTTGGCGTTGTCGGCAATGGGGCCGAAGGAGTCCATGGCCACGTTGTTGCCCGTCAGTGTCAGCATGCCGATACCGGTCATGGCCACGCCGTAAAGTACGAAAGTAAAGGATTCCGCGGCGCTCAGGCCGTCAATGGTGCCGAACACCATGACCGAGCAGAAAATGGCCGCGGCCAGCACGCCCGTCGTCCATACGGCCGATTCCATGCCCACGGCAAGACCCGCCAAAATGGTCGTAGCTGAACCAGTAGTGGTGGCTTTTTTGACTTCCTGTACGGGTTTTTTGTCCGTGCCCGTGAAGTATTCGGTCAAGCGGTCAATGCTGATAGCCAGCAAAATACCGATGGTGGTTACGGCAAAAGGCCGCCACCAGCCGCCCGGCACGTCCTGCATATAGAAATAAGCCAGCGTACCGAAAATGGCGATGGAGATAATGGCGGAAATGCTGTAGCCTTTGAAAATGGCTTTCATGGCGTTTCCGGCGGTGCGGTTGGAATCTTTCACCGCGTATGTGCCGATGATGGAGCACAACACGCCGATACCGCGCACCAGGAGGGGGTATACAATCCATTCGTGGTGCCCCGTAATGCGCCACAGCGAAATGCCCAAAATCAAACCCGAAACGATGGTGACTTCGTAGGATTCAAAAATGTCCGCGGCCATACCGGCGCAGTCGCCCACGTTGTCGCCCACCAAATCGGCCACCACGGCGGGGTTGCGCGGGTCGTCTTCGGGGATGCCCGCTTCCACTTTACCCACCAGGTCCGCGCCCACGTCGGCTGCTTTGGTGTAAATACCGCCGCCCACGCGCATAAACAGCGCCAGCAGCGTGCCGCCGAAACCGAAGCCCAGCAGGGCGTCCGGCGCGGCGATGCCGAAAATGATGAAAATCACCGTGCCGCCCAAAAGGCCCAGGCCGTCGGTCAACATACCGGTAACGGTGCCGGCGCGGTAAGCGATTTTCAGCGCGTCTCCGAAGCTGCGTTTGGAAGCGGCCGCCACGCGCACGTTGGCGTCTACGGCAATGCGCATGCCCAACTGTCCGACCAACAGCGAGAACACCGCGCCCAAAATGAACGCGCCCGCACGGCCGAAAGCGGCGATGAGTTTAACCGTGTCCGGCGTCAACCCCGCAAAGCGTTCCGACGCGTCGTGCGATACGGGCACAATATATACAGACAGGAAAAGACAAATCGTCAAAAGACCGATCAGCGGCAAGATAGTCTTTAGCTGTCTTTTCAGGTAGGCGTTGGCGCCTTCTTTAATGGCCGTCCATACTTTGATCATGGCCGGCGTGCCCATGTCTTCGCTTAGTACCTGGTTGCGCAAGAACAGGGCATACAAAAGCCCCAGCACCGCAATAAACAAAACGCCGAACAGCGCGTATTGCTCAAAAGGGCGCAGGGCCGCAATACCATACCACATGGAACCCTCCTTTATAAATGAAAAAACATCTCTTTCATTATAGTATAAACGAGGGCGGCTTGGGCGGGAAAAGATTCAAAAAATTAAAACTGACCGCCCAGGACAAAAGACACCATGTCGCTGTGGTCGCTTAAATTGCGCGTATAATTGAGTCCCAACGGAAACGGGAAACGCCAAAATTTGTAGGACAAAGTGGCTCCCGCGCCGCTGTGGTCGCGGTAGGCTCGGCCGGTATAAACATAAGCCAGTTCGTAAAAGGGCCGCAGGGCCAGGAGGCCCGTGTCGTTGCGCAGGATATAGTAAAGAAAGCAAGCCGTTATGCCTGCCCCGCGGTTGCCGCGTATTAAGCGGCGGTATTTGCCCTGCCCGCCCAGCAGGTCGGTGGACAAAATTTGGTCCGAAAACGGGGAGCCGTAAGCGTTTTGGCCCTTGACTTGCAGAGAGAATATATGGTGTTGTTTAAGTTCCATTTGCCACAAAAAATTTAAAGACAGTTTGGTAATGTCGTAATCGGCTCCGCTCCAGTCTCCGCCTTTGGTAAAGGCGACGTCGGCCGCGTAAGCATAGCGCGGGGCGGGCATATTGGCAATCATTCGTTGTTTGTCGGAAAGGCCGAAACCGAACCATGCCCCCATGCCCGATGACGTGCGCACCCGTTTGCGGTAGGACAGACCGGCGGAAAGCCGGTTGTGGTTGCCGGCATCTGCCGGGGCGGAGTAGGAAGTGTGTTTAAATTGCGGAGAAATAAACGCGCTGAAATCACCGAAGGTGCGCGCATAAGTGAGTCTGAAGTCATAGTCGCGCATGTCCCATTTGTACAGCGGGGCGCCGTATTCTTCTTCATCGTCGGCCACGTTCATCACCCCGTACATGCTGGACCAGTAGTCCCCGTAAAAACGCTGTTCCGTGTCCAGCTTGGTAAAACTGACATTAAAAAAATTGTCCTCAACGCCGACCCCGCCGGAAAAAGTGTATCCGTCGTTGCTGACGCCGCCCAGCGCAAAAGCCGTTTCGCCTTTTTTGAAAAAATTGCCCTCAAAAAGCGACATAAAAAATACGTCTTTGTCTCCGGAAGAAAAAAACGCCAGCGGGAAAAAGTAGTATCCGTCTTCGGCGGAAATGGAAATGTCGGTGCGGCCGTTTTTTGTTTGGGCGTCAAAATCCAGCTTTTTAAACAGGCGCATGTCATGCAGTTTGTCCTGGGCCTCTTCATAGGCCTGCGAAGTGAAAAGGTCCCCTGCTTTTAACGGGAATTTGCGCGCCACTACCGCGGGATCCACACGCGTGGTGGTAATATGTATGTCTCCCACAACGGAAGCGTCCGCCCCGAAAGCCGCCGCCGGCAGCATGAGGCATAAAAACAGCCATTTTTTCATATAACTATATGATAGCTTTTTATACGGAGTAATTTTACCGCAAGGTAGGATTAGATGCGTGTTGAAAAGCCCGGCGTGGTGTGCCGTCGTCAGTGTGGATAATGCCGCAGCAGACAAAACCGTTTTTCAGTAAGACTTTTTGCATGGGGATGTTTTTCTCATGAGTGTCTATGCGCAGGTTGGGGCATTGTGCCAAACACCATTGTATGCAGAAAGAGGCCGTGCCTTTTCCGGGCCGCGCCGCAGCCAGACGGTGTATGACTCCGTAGGGCCGGTCATTGAGCCAGGCGCCGTCTATGTGAGCATAGGTGGGGTCATCCCCCGTGCGGAAGCAAAACACCGCCGCGATGTCTTCCCTGTCCAAACAAGTGTATAAATGCCCGCATGCTATGTCGTTGCGCAGAAGCTCTGCGGAAGGATAACCGTTTGTCCACTGTCCTGCATTGCCGTTTTCAGCCATAAAAGCCCGTGCCCGCTCATATACGGGCAGGATAAGCGGCAGTTGGGAGAGTGCGGCTTTTAAAATATGCATAAAACAAAAGCCCCTTGCGGGGCTTGAAAATGGCGGTGCTTTTAGTTTCTCTAGCACTATGCTGAATATTTTTTTATCAAACAGGCAATAAACAGGCAAAAAATGGCACTTTTTTCTTTCCAAAGCGGTAGAAAAGCGGTTGAAAATGGCCAATTTCTCTTTTTGGCCGAATCGGCAATGAAACGGTAAAAAATGACAATTTTTTCAAAGCGACGATAACGCGAGGAAAAATACTTTCAAGCAGGTGACAAACAGGCGAGAATTTACATTTTATTCCCTGCTAAACAGGGAAAATACAGGGAAAAACAAGGAATTTATTTAAATTTTAAATGTTTTTTCGTACTAACACCCCATATAAATTCACTCAATTTCCTAAAATTCAAAACAGGGAACAAGTAATTCTTTGCAGGGAATCGATTAACGCCGTAACAGGACCTTAGTTACCACATGAGGCAAATGCACACACTAACATAGGAAATAATGTATTATAGACATATATTACGTTAGGAGGTAGTTATGAAGGCAATTAAGACGTTATTTTGGATAAGTGGGTTGTACGATTTTGTACTAGGTGTGGCCTTTTTGGCATTACCCGTGTGTTTGTTTGATTTATTTACGATTACACCGCCTAATCACTGGGGTTATGTAACCTTTGCGGCTTCTATGCTTACTATCTTTGGTATTATGTTTTTTCAAGTGGCCAAAGACCCGAGGGCAAACCGCAACCTCATTCCCTATGGTATCCTACTAAAAATTACATATTGTGGTACCGTATTCGGGTTTTACTTCTTCGCTTCGCTTCCCGTATTATGGGTAGTGTTTGGCGTGTTTGATTTCCTGTTTTTGTTGGCTTTTGTGTGGGCTTATCAAAAGTTAGGTAAAATCTAAATTCTGCATGTACCGAAGTACCAATCGTTTCGGTTGGTACTTCTTTTTATGAAAATACTATCCTTTCTGTACTATTACTTAAAATCCATGCGGTTGTACTACGGCTTTGTTACGTTAAGTGCCGGATGGGTAGGGATAGTATTGTATCCGGGCATAGTTAGCCGGGGCAGTTATGTTTTGCTATCAGTTATTTTGTTTAGTTGTTGGGGTGTCAATCAAATTATCAATGACTACTTCAACTTGGAAGAAGACAAAATCAATGCTCCGGGGCGTCCGATGGCTTGCGGAAAGTTAAATGTACGCGGGGCCATGACCATTAGTGTAGGTTGTATAATCGGTATTTTAGTTTATTCTATGTGGAAAAATCCTATTGCGTGTGTACCGATTGCGGCAGGCGTGCTGGCCAACATTTACTATTCTAAGACGAAAAATATTCTACTCTTTGCGTTTAGTATTTCTTGCTGTGCGTGGTTCGCTTATGGGGTATTAGGCGGTCGCGTGGACGCGTTTTTCACGGCAAATCATGGACAAAATGCTATTCTCTTTTTGGGCTTACTTGGGTGCAATGCACTGATGACCTTTTTTACCTATTTCAAAGATGTGCAAGGGGACAAGTCCGTCGGGAAACGGACCCCGCAAGTCATTTTCGGAAACGAACCCATGCGCAAGGCCGGGCTGGTGTTGGGCTTGCTGCCCTTGGGAGTTGCCGTATTGGTTTATTTGTGCACCGGTTGGCATGTTGCTTTGGGGGTATGGTTAGCCGGAAGTATTTTAAGTGCATTAACGGGATTCTTGTTCTACAGACCGCACTCCATACAAAATGATTACTTTTACTTAAAGTACAACTTTGCCGCTTGCTGCGCGTTGCAAGCCGGTTTAGTGGCATGGGTCAATCCGCTGGCCGGCAGCTGGTTGGCATTAGGTTGTGCGTTGGGGGTACTTAGTATTTTTAGCGGGGGATATACACATGCAGACGAGTAAAACAGGCCTTTCCAAAACCGTTATCTACGTACGTATTGCGTTGCATGTAGTGTGGAAATACCGCCGCCATTTAAGTATTCGCTTTTTATACCGGGCTGCTCGGCTGCTTTGGGCATTCTATGATAACAAAATCATTGTGCGTAACCATACCTACAAATTGCACCTCTATTTACCTGCGTATCCTACGCCCGCTTTCTTTAAGGCCGTGGAAGGGAAATTGCTTTACCGTCCGCCTAAACCGATTTCTATGGTGTGGGGAATTACAAAAGCATGTTCGTACAAGTGTCCGCACTGTTACCAACGGTTAGATAAGGGGACCGATTTGCCCGCCGACAAACTAAAAGAAACGGTACATGCTATTTCCAAAGCCGGGGTGTCTTTCTTAAACATAGAAGGCGGAGACGCATTTTTGATGTTTGATAAACTGTGCACGTTGTTAGATGCAACAACCTCCGATATGGAAGTATGGATAAACACCACAGGTGCACACGTTACGCGGGAAAAGTTAGCCATTCTCAAAGAGAAAAACGTGTATGGGTTTATGGTATCTTTGCATAGCGCCGATGCCAAGGTGCACGACGATTTTGTAGGTATTCCCGGTGCCTTTAAACAAGCGAAAGATACGCTTGCCCTATGTAGCAAAATGGGGTTTGGAACGGCTATCAACACGGTGCTTCAATATAAAGATATTCAAAACCATACGTTAGAGCAAATTATGGATATTGCGAACCGGTTACACTGCGGTTTTGTGCAACTGATTCACCCTAAGCGGGCTGGAAAGTGGCTTTCCAACACCGCCTTATACGAGCAAGACAAAGACCTTATCGCATACGTTAAACATGCTTATTACCAATACAACAAAAAACCGCAACTTCCCGCTTTGCCGGCCCAAGCCGAAGAGGAAGATGTAAAACGCTTTGGATGTACGGCAGGCGGAGTGGACCGTTTTTACATTGGGGCCAGCGGAGAAGTGCAACCGTGCGAGTTCCTAAACATTTCGTTTGGTAACCTAACCCAGGAACCCTTTGAAGTGATTTTCAAGCGGATGCGGGCCGCGTTCCCTACGCCGTTTGTGGAATGGGCGTGTGAAAAACGCGCACCGCAGATTTATGCATTTATGCAGCAACATAACATTTCACAAACCCCGCTCCCTTACGAATACACGCGTGAATTAGTGGCCGGGTGGACGGACGGGACACCTACTCCCATTTATAAGAAAATAGGCATCTATGAACAAAACTAGCACGATGTTGTTTCTAAACCCTAGTTCGAAAAGTAAAAAAGGCCAACGCAACTGGCCTTGCTTTCGTAAGGCCGGTTTTGGGGAAGTGATTTCCCAAGGGGCCGAAGATTTGGTCACCCAAGTAGCGCAAAGTTCATGCGAAACGGCGGTGTCCGTCGGCGGAGATGGAACAATCAACCTGGTTATCAACGGCATTATGCGTTCCGCTACGCCTAAGAAACTGAGCGTACTTTATAGTGGAACCAGCCCGGATTTTTGCCGCTTTCATCATATTTCCATTAAGCCACAAGCCGCTTTAGAACAACTGTTAAATGGAACCTCGCACACCATAGATATTTGTCAAATTACCTATGCTAACGGAAATACGTGTTATTTTGCGTCCAGTTGTAACATTGGCCTAGGGGCGGAGATTGCCCGTACGTCCAACAAAGTGCGTAAATATATGGGAGATTTTTGTGGCACGTTACTGGCGGCCTTGAAAGCGTTTGTAAGTGTGAAACCTTTTGCAGCAACCGTAACCCTAGACGGACAAACAAAAGCTTTCCCACGGGTGCGGCATATTGCCGTGCTTAAAAATAAGTTTATTGCTTCGGGACTGTATTTAGATGTTCCCGCTAAACCGGATGACGGTCTACTACACGTGGTGGTGCTACCGAAACTTACATTGCGGGGATTGCTTAACATTTATAAAGGTAAAATTCCGCCCGGTGCGCAAGTGTTTACTTGTAAAGAGGTATACGTCCATACCGAGCCCACGCAGTACACAGAATTTGACGGGGACCCACAACCTGCAGGAGACGTGTATATTGTTTGTTTGCATAAACGCTTGGAGTTACTAAAATGAACGAGTATGCTCTAATTCGCCACTTATTTGGCGACGTAAAAGATTTGTTTAAGACCGATGCCCAACTTATAGAAGTGGCCGGGCAAACATGGGGTATTACGTGTGATAGTTTTTCATTGGAAGAAGATTTATTCACGGCGGATGACCCGCACGTGCTGGGCCAAAATTTAGTAACGGCTACGTTGGCGGACTTGATTGCTACCGGGTGTAAACCTGCTTTTTACGAGCACACACTTACACTTTCTAAAACCTCATCCGAAACGTGGGTGCGGGATTTCGCATCGGGTATTTTGCACGCACTTACGCAGGCCGGATGCCAACTTGTCGGTGGGGATATGGGGCAGGCTGATGCATTTGCCTATACTGGGATTGCGCTCGGTCCTCAACAGCACAATGTGTCCCGCGTAATCCCCAATATGCCACAAAGGTTATACGTTTCCGGCGAACTCGGAGACGTGAACGAAAGTGTATTAAAGCGTTTGCCTACTCCCTTGTTGGAGCCACGCGTGTTGCCCGCGAGTGCCTTAGCCGCCATAGATACCAGTAGTGGTTTTATGGATGCATTGTGGCAACTGCACGAAGTAAGTCCACACGTGAAGATAGAAGTGGTGAATCCTCCTGTGAAAGATATCCGTTTTTTATTTGGGGCAGCTGGAGAATATGAACTGCTCTTTACCAGCGCGGAGCCCGTGCCGGGGGCTATTTGCATTGGCACCGTTACGCCGGGGGAAACAGGCGTGTACGTAAACGGTAAAGAAATCAAAGTGTCGCCGCCGGACCCGCGTTCTTTTACCTCGTTGCCAGATTATATTGCTTCGGTGGAGAAACAAGTACATGAACTATTTGGATAAAATTATCCGCAGTGCAACCGTGGAGAATATGGCAGCCACAAACGGCGTGCCCAACGTGCAAGCATTTGTCAATTTGTACCGGGCTATTTCCGCACGGACGATTATTACCGGGTTTGTGTATGTGTCCGAAAACGGACGTGCCATGCAACCCTTGCAAGCCGGAATAGTCAACCAAACGCAAGCGGACGCGTGGGCCAATGTGCGGCAGGCTCTGCCGGATAAACAACTCATTATGCAACTGGCGCACGTGGGCCGTCAAACTACCCGATCCGGTGCGGTGGGGGCGTCTAACATTAAGTGTATGTATTGCAAAGCTCCGGTGCGCGTTTTAACCAAGGCTGAAATTGAAGAAATCGTGCAGGACTTTGCAGAGGCCGCGCTGCGTGCTCAAAAGGCCGGATTTGACGGTGTGCAAATCCATGCTGCGCACGGATATCTAATCCATCAATTTTTATCCCCTTACACCAACAACCGTACGGACGAGTACAAAGACAGGCCCCTTTTGTTAGAGCTGGTTTTGAAGGCCGTTCGGGCCGCCTGTCCCGCTCCGTTTATCGTGTGGGTGAAACTCAGCCACGGCGATGACCGCGGGCTCACGATTACAGATACGTTAGCCACTGTTAAACGCATTGAAACGTTGTGCGACGGCATAGAAATCAGTTACGGAACGATGGAATATGCGCTTAACATTATCCGCGGAGCCATTCCTATAGATACGGCTTTTGAAGTAAACCCCTTGTTTAACAAGTATTCGCCGCTGATAGAACGGTTGTGGAAACGGTTTGTGTTTCCCTTTTACAAACGTCGTTTCAAACTGTTTACACCTAACTATAATGTGCAAGCTGCGTTGGAAATTAAAAAGCAAACTTCGCTACCTGTATTTGTAACGGGCGGTATCCGCACGCAGCAGGATATAGACACTATTTTAAATAGCGGGATTGATAAAGTATCGCTTTGCCGCCCGTTCATCAAAGAACCGGATTTGCTGCACAAATTAACGGGCAACTGGAAGTCCGGTTGCGTAAACTGTAATCTTTGTACAATATACTGTGATAGTGCGCAGTCCATCCGTTGCCACTTGGGAGAAAAGAAATGAAATTTGAAGATTTTACGTCCTCTGAGCAGGCGGATTTGTTTGAGAAAGCCACGCGCTTTTTAACCCTGCTTAATAGCACCAAAGATACCGGCGGTGAGGCGCTGGGTATTCAACTCATGCAAGCCGTGCGCCCCACCTCGTGTATGAAGGAAAAAGACGGTACGGTGGCTCCGTATTTGATGTTAGGGTCTAATTCGTATTTGAATTTAACCACGCATCCGCAAGTGGTGGAAGGGGCCCGCAAAGCACTAGAAAAATACGGCTATGGTATGGGGGCCGTTTCGCTGTATGGCGGCATTACCGATTTGCACCGCGAATTGGAAGAACGCATTGCCGCTTTTTATCACACCGAAGATGCCGTTTTATTCCCCAGCGGGTACGGTACGAATATTGGTACTATCTCCGCCCTGTGCGGCCCCGGGGACGTGATTGTAAACGATAGCGCGAACCACGCTTCTATTTTTGACGGGTGCCGGTTGTCCGGTGCCGATATTAAAATCTACCCGCACGGCAAAATCAAATACTTAGAACAAGTGCTTGCCAAAATCCCGGCAAACGTAAAAGGCCGACTGATTATTACAGATGGTGTGTTTTCCATGCATGGAGACATGGCAAAATTAGATGAAATTTACGCGCTTGCCCAAAAGTACAGAGCGCGGCTCATGGTAGATGATGCACATGGACTGGGTATTGTCGGACCGACGGGTCGCGGAACGGCGGAGCACTTTAATCTATTGGGCAAAATTGACTTAAATGTAGGCATGCTTAGTAAAGTGCCGGGGGCGATTGGCGGCTATTGCGCCACCACCAAAGAAGTGGCTGCGTATCTGCGCATTTATGCACGTACCTACTTTTTCTCTACGGCTATTCCTGCCCCGGTAGTGGGCGGCCTTATAGAAGTATTTAAATTGTTAGCCGCCGACCAAGCCGGGCGCAAAGAACTTTGGCAAAACATTACGTATTTGAAAACGGAACTACAAAAGCGCGGGTTTAACACGGGAGAAAGTGAGTCGGGCATTGTGCCTGTCATTGTAGGGGACGAGCCGAAACTGATTCGCTTTACCAACGACTTGCGTGTTCACGGTGTGTATGCCAATATTGTTACGTATCCGGCGGTGCGGCGTAAAGAATGCCGCGTGCGCTTGTGCGTGATGAAAGATTTAACAAAACAAGATTTAGACAAAGCGCTCTGCGTTATTACTGAGCAGGGAAAGAAACATGGCATCATCTAATACGGTTTTAATTACCGGCGCGGGTGGCTTTATCGGGCATCATATTGTGCGCGAATTTGCCAAACATCAGTGGACGGTGTATGCACTTATCCACCGCCAACTGCCCGAAGAACTGAAACAACTGCCCAACGTGCATCTTATTAAGGGAAGTGTTACTGCCCCGGACATTATTAGTCAAATTACCACTGCCATAGGCGGGCGGCCTGAGGTAGTCGTGCATGCGGCGGGATTGGCCTCCGACGTGGGAGCAGACCGTATTTACAAAGCCCTCAACTTTGAGAGTGTTAAAACATTTTCTTCACTGCCCACTCGTAAACTTGTTTATATTTCATCTTCCGACGTGTACGGCATTAAAGATTTTCATGGGGAAGATGAAGATACACTACCTTTTGAAACCAAACCGTTAAGTCCCTATCCCAAATACAAGATAGAAAGCGAGAAGTGGTTGCGTGCCAACTTGCCTACGGACAAATATGTAATTTTACGCCCGGCCGCGGTGTATGGGGAAGGAGATAAAAGCATTGGTATTCGCATGGTAAACTTCTTGGCTTCTTCACCCGTTATTATCCATTTTGGCAAATGGAAAGGACAAAACCGTTGGCCGGCCGCGGCGGTGGAAAAGGTAGCGCAGGTAGCGTATGTAGTGGCTTGTTGCACGGACTTTGACGGGCAGGCCATTAACATTATTGACCCCGAACATATCACGCTAGATGCTTTTTACCGCAAAGTGGCGGCTGAACACTTCCCAAATAAGAAGTTTCCTTCTATTACCTTGCCGTTTTGGGTAGGCAAACTACTGGGGCGTATTTCTACCACACTTTCTAATTTGTTAGGCCGCACAGAGCAACTTTTTGACCCGTCTTTTTATGCGGTGCATCATGTAGCCAGTAATTTGGATTTAAGTTGTGCCCGTCAACAAAAGGCCCTGGAAGTATACAAGAAGTTAACTTGACTTCTAGGCCTAGAAGAAGCGGTAATGTGTATAGGAAGAAACATGCAAAACTATACACAATTAACCGCACGGGAATTGCGCCTAAAATGGACCGAAGTCATAGGCCGGCCTATGCCACCAATTGGGCGAAGTTTAGTTATTAAGTACCTGTTATGGTACGAACAAGCCAAGCGTGAGAAGATTTCTCCACTTGGCTTTTTTCATGAAGTGGCCCAATCCGTTAAAAGTATTGATAAACGCCCCAAAGCCACATTGGAAGTTGGTTCTAAAATGGTCCGGTCCTATCAGGGCGCTAAATACGAAGTAGAAATCGTTTCACAAGGGTATCTATACAAGAAGACACTCTACAAGAGTCTGTCCGGTGTAGCAAAGGCCATTACAGGTAAGAGTTGGAACGGAAATGTATTCTTTGGAGTGAAGAAATGAGTGATAAGAAAATACGTTGTGCTATCTATACCCGCAAATCAACCGAAGAAGGATTAGAACAAGAGTTTAATAGTTTGCAAGCCCAACGGGAAGCGTGTGAGGCCTACATTAAAAGCCAAAAGCACGAACATTGGCAGTTGTTACCAACGGAGTATGATGATGGTGGGTATTCGGGTGGCAATATGGAACGCCCGGCGCTAAAAAAGCTTTTATTGGATGTCCAAAACGGACTTATAGATATTATCGTAGTATACAAGATAGACCGCTTAACCCGCAGTCTAATGGATTTTAGCAAGATTGTAGAAGTGTTAGATAAACATAATGCCTCATTTGTATCTATAACGCAGCATTTTAATACCACTACCAGTATGGGGAGATTGACGCTTAATATGCTACTCTCATTTGCACAATTTGAGCGTGAAGTAACCGGAGAACGTATCCGTGATAAAATCAGCGCTAGTAAGAAAAAGGGGATGTGGATGGGTGGCAAACCGCCATTAGGATATTACCGCAAGGATAAGAAGATATATCCGGATGAAGAAAAAGTAGGACTTGTTAATAATATATTCAAAAAGTATGTAGAACTTAAAAGCACCACGCTTGTTAAAGATTGGCTCAAAGAACAGGGGCAAAAAATATCCGTAGGCAATTTGAATTGTATTTTGCGTAATAAAGCATATATAGGCATGGTTGGCCATAAAGGCACATGGTATCAGGGGGAACATCAGGGAATAATCTCACAAGAACTATTTGAACAAGTCCAAACAGTGATGGCGGATAACCGTATCAACCGCCAACATTATGACCCTAGCAAAAGCCTTTTATCGGGTAAATTATATGACGATAAAGACAATGCTATGAGCCCGAGCTGGAGTACAGGCAGTGGCGGTAAGAAATATCGCTATTATGTAAGCCAAGCTATTATCCACAAGGAGCCAGGCAAAGTGGGGAAAATTAGTAAGGTATCGCTCCCCAAATTGGAGCAGTTTATAGATAATTGGTTTAGTGTATTTTTGAAAGACAAGACAAAAATATATTCGTATATCCAACAATTTGGAGTAAGCAAGCAAAAGGAAATCATCAAACGGCTACCGTCATATCCGATAACGCGGGATGTAGAAAAAGAACTGATCAAACGCGTGAAATTAAATCCAAGCAAGATAGCAGTCACGCTATATCAAGAACAAATAACTGAACTATTAAATGCCATTTGTGAAAATCGTGAAATGCACCGACTTAAACCCGAAGAATTAAAACAAGAAAACACCTATACAGAGCCATACCATATCGGTACAATAGCCAACGGAGAAAAGATAATTGTAGGTCACTTTGTAGAACCAAGAAAAAGACCCAATACTGAACTTATCAAAATCCTAAACCAATCCTATACTTGGCATCAAGATATATTAGACGGTAAGACTACCCAAGAAATAGCAAATAGAGAAAAGGTATGCGTACAGTATGTCCGCAGGATCCTTAATTTAAGTTTTTTGTCGCCTAAAATCGTGCGAGCTGTCCTAAACGGTACCCAACCCGCAGACTGCACCCTCAAAAAATTACTCTCTATCAAAACTTCAAATTGGCAAGAACAAGAGTAAATCTTCTATAAATAATCGCAAGTGCGCCACTTCCCACTTACTCTTGTCAGCATAAAAAGAGAATATTCACAGAAAAGCCGGAAAACTCGCCAAAATTTGCATGCTATCCGTGGTTTACAAAAAAATCCCCGTCGGGAGTTAATCCTAACGGGGATTTATGCTAACAATTCAAAACTAAAATACGGAGTCGACGGGATTCGAACCCGCGGTCTCTGCCTTGACAGGGCAGCGTGTTAGACCAGGCTACACCACGACTCCAACGGCTCAAATTCTTTCGTACTAATATTTTAACTTATTGTGCGGTGGCGCGTCAATTTTTTTGTGCGGCAGATTTCAATCGGCAAATTCTCCCCAAAGGATTTGCTCCGGTTCCAGCTCTATTCCGGTTTTTTCATACACCTGCCGTTTTACTTCGTCCATAAGATTTTTGATGTCTTCGGGGGAAGCGTAATTGAAGTTAATAATAAATCCGGCGTGTTTTTCAGACACTTTGGCTCCGCCGATGCTTAATCCCCGCAGGCCCGCTTCATCAATCAGCCGCGAAGCGTAATCCCCCGCAGGGCGCTTGAATACGCTACCGGCGGAAGGGAAATCCAGCGGCTGTTTTTCCATTCGTTTATGCAATACGGAGTTGCGGGCTTCGGTAAGGACGGTAAAATCTTTTTTTTCCAACAGGAAGCCCGCACTGAGCACAATATAATCTTTCAGTCCTTCTACCCGGCGGTAGCCGTGAGGCAGCTGTTCTTTTGGAAGCATGGCGGGGCGCCCGTCAAAATCTACGGCTTCCACGTATTCCAGGCAGTCAAAAGTTTCCTGGCCGAAAGCGCCCGCATTCATATATACCGCACCGCCTACGCTGCCCGGGATGCCGGAGAGCTTCTCCATTCCTCCCAGACCAGCGGATACGGCCGTTTCGCAAATTTTATCCAGCGCCGCACCGGCTTCGGCGGTGATGCGGCTGCCTTTGACGGCGGTATGATCCATGTGGCGCGTAGAGCAGATAATACCTCCGACGCCTTTTCCGCCTACCAGAATATTGGAACCGAAACCGATAATATGCAAAGGGATGTTTTCCGTTCGGGCCAGTTTGAGTACAAAACACCAATCTTCGGTGGTTTTAGGATACACATAAACTTCCGCCGGACCGCCGGTACGGTAAGTGGTATGGCGGTCCATGGGTTCATTAAAAAGGCAATGTTCCCCGAAATAGGCGGAAAGTTCTTTTTTATAATCCATAATTAAAAGTTCAGGCCAATGCCGCCCTGAAAACCGTGGCTGTATTTGGTGTAGGTGTAAGCTCCGTATACGTAAAACAGCGGCAGCGGGTGAAAGTTGACGCCGGCGGTATAACGCACCAGGCCGTCATCGGATTTTTCGCCGGAAAAGATATCTTTTGTTTCCATTTCGCTGTAATCGTAGCCGACACCCACATACGGCGTCAAAAATAAAATATTTACGGAAGCGGACGCAGAGGCGGAGTAGTGGTTCCCGTCGTAATAATCCGTGCTGTAGCGGTCGTAAAAAGCGCCGGCGGCCAGATTGACAAAGGCCAAAGACCCGTGCCATTTTACGCCGCCGCCCAGGGATTCAAATCCGTCATAACGTGTGCCGCGCAGCGCGACGCCCAGATTAAAAAGAGGAAGCTGCGTTTCCGCGGTGATGAACGGGGCATAGAGGTAATCTTCGGAGGAAAAGCTGTCCGAAGAGGTGTTCACAGCGGATACGGAAACGCCCACGTCAAAACCCGGGAACGTCACCCCGCGTCCGGTGTGAAAATCGGCCAGGCCTATCATGGTGGACACGTCGCGGTTGTAGTCGGCCAGTGCGCCTGCGCTGAAATGATCATGAAAATCACTGTTGATGCTGGCGGAAGCGGTTGCGGCAAAACAAAAAGCAAACAATACGGCGGCAACTGTTTTTTTCATAAAAAATCCTTATTGATAAATTTAGTTACATATCATATCATAGAAAAAGAGGACGCGGCGCGCAAGGAGCCCGCGCTGATTTTATTTTGGGAGGTATATTATGGTAAGCCCTTTGGCCGGAACGCTGACAAAAGAACGCATCGACGCGGAAAAGCTGTGTAAATTGTTTTGGGAACCGGACGGAGAAGCCGCACCGGTTAAATTCGGCACCTCGGGCCACCGCGGGGCGTTGGGGCGCGGGTTTTGCGCCGCGCACGCGCGGGCTATAGCGCAGGCGGTGGCGCGCATTCATTTGGAAGACGGCGTCACCGGCCCCGTACTGTGCGGAGGGGATACGCGCTTAATGTCGCGCGATACGGCGCGGCTGTGCGCCGAAGTGTTGGCGGGCAACGGATTGCATGTGATTTTGCCCGATATGCCGCTTCCTACTCCGGTGTTTTCTTTTGAAATTATCAGCGGGCGCGCGGCGGCGTCTTTAAACGGAACGGCCAGCCATAACCCGCCCCAAGATATGGGACTGAAGTATAATCCTTCCCACGGTGGCCCCGCCGGTGGCGAACTGACGGGACGCATTGAAAAATATGCCAATGAATATTTGCAAAATCCTTCTTTAATTAGGAGCCTGCCGCTGGAACAGGCGCGCGAAAAAGGCCTGGTCACCACGACGGATGTTATTACGCCTTACGTGAGCGCGTTGGGGCGTATGGTGGATTTTGAAGCCATTAAAAAAGCCGGCCTCAAAGCGGCCATTCATCCGCTGGGGGGCAGCAGCCTGGCTTTTTACCGCGCGATTAAAGAAAAATACGGGTTGGACAATTTGCATATTGCCGATGAAACCATAGACCCGACTTTTTATTTCATCCCCATAGACCACGACGGCAAAATCCGCATGGATCCGTCTTCGGTGTATCCGATGAAGCCGCTGATTGAACTGGTGCAAAGCGGAGAGTATGACTTTGCCGGCGCCAGCGACCCGGATGCGGACCGCTTCGGCTGCGCCACCAAGGAGGGCGGGCTGGTGTCGCCCAACCATGCGCTGTGCGTGGCGGCAGATTATTTAATCCGCACCCGCAAGCCCCGCAAAGGCATGTTGATAGGGCGTACGCTGGGTACGACGGCGTTGTTGGACCGTATTGCTTCCGCCGCGGGATACGCGGTAGATGAAGTCAATGTCGGTTTCAAATATTTCGTCAACGGCATTGTGGACGGGAAATATATTTTGGCCGGAGAAGAAAGCGCGGGCATGAGCATGAGCGGCTGGACGCCGGAAAAAGACGGCATTTTGGCCGTATGTCTGCTGTTGGAAATTGCGTCCAAAGAGGGCGATATTGCCGCGTTGTATGACGGCCTGACGCAAAAATACGGCAAGCCGTTTTATACGCGCGTAGACGTGCCAACTGATGAAGCGGCCAAGAATAAAGTCAAATCTTTTAAAAAGGAGGACTTGAAAGATTTAACTGCCGTGGCCGGAGAAAAAGTGACGGACGTGCGCGATACGGACGGCATCAAGGTGTATTTGCAAAGTTCATGGTTTTTGGTGCGTCCTTCGGGCACGGAAAACATTCTGAAGTTCTATGCCGAAACTTTTATCAGTGAGGAGCATTTGCAACACATTATAGAGGAAGGGCGCAAATATTTCGGCGTCTAAAGACGCGGGTTATTTGGTTTGCCGGTATTGAATGGGGCGGAATCTGTTTGATTTCGCCCCGTTTGTCGGTGGACCTTTCAGAAGGTCTTGCATTGTTTTTTTTTTTTGATAAATTTTGCGTATGAGCAAAATTTATCAAAAAATGTATCCGAGAAATAAAAACCGCTCTAAAAGCGTTTTAGGCGGTTTTACGCTGATTGAACTTTTGGTGGTGGTGTTAATTATCGGTATACTGGCAGCCGTTGCCTTGCCGCAATATGAAAAGGCCGTGCTCAGAAGCCGCTTTACGCAGGTGATGGTGGCAGGAGATGCGGTGTATAAAGCCGCGGAAATATACCGCTTGGCCAACGGCAGCTGGCCGCGCAGCCTGGATGAGCTGGATATCCAAATGCCGGGCGCAGTAAGCGGGTCCGTTGGCAACGTCCTGACCGGAACCAATTACCAATGCTTTTTGGTGGGGAAGAAGGGGGATGTGGATACGAGTTCAACGGGGATTCAATGTTATTTACACAATACGTCTTTGGTCTCCAGCGGTTTCAGACGTTATTTTGACGCCTATCCCGGCAAACGGTTTTGCTTTGCCCGCAGCAGTGATACGGCTGGCAATAACTTTTGCGCCGGCTATGGCCCTTATTCCCATGCCAATGACAGCCACAAGTTTTATGAGATAAATTAAGCACAACCTTAAAAATACAGACCCTTTCGGTTAAAAAAACGCGGCGCGCAGTAAGGCGCGCCGCGTTTTTATGCCGACGGGAAATCATGGACTCAGCTTCTTCGGTCTACTGCGTAATAGCTTCCTTCGTGTTTTTTGGCCAGGCATTTAAGCTCGCTGCCGATGCTGCTTACCTGGGCAAACGAGGTCAGTTCTTTTAAACTGTTGTGCACAATGCCGATGCCTACGGAGAGGAAATTAAATTTCTCCTGCTCTCCCCTGCGGTTGGTGGATATCATATATCCCTGGGCGCGGTCCGAATCATTGTAAAAAGACGGGGCCAGGCGGGTCATGCCCTCTACAATTTGCCGGGCAATGGGCTCGGCCTTGTCCAAAGCGCAGACAATGATAAAGTCATCTCCTCCCACATGCCCCACAAAAGAGGTCGGGTCCTGTCGGGCAGCCTCTGCCAGCAGGCGGGAGGTGGCCAGCAGCACTTTGTCCCCTTCGCCAAAGCCGTAGCGGTCATTAAACGCTTTAAAATTATTTAAGTCGCAGTATAAAACGGCGAATTTGTGTCCGGCCGATATTTCCCGCTCAATGCGCGCTTGGATGGAGGGGTTGCCCGGCAGGCGGGTCAGCGGGTTGGAATCCATTTTTTGCCGGCTGCGTTTAAGCAGCAGTTTTACGCGCGCGACCACTTCGTCCGCGTCGGTGGGTTTGGTTAAATAGTCGTCAATATCCAGTCCCAGGCCTTCCAGCTTGGTTCCTTTGTCCGTTACGGCGGTAAAGATAATAATGGGAGTATTGAGATATCCTGTATGGCTGCGTACGTCCTGTACTACTTCAAAGCCCGTTTTACGGGGCATTTCATAGTCCAAGATAAGCAGGTCGGGGTTTTCTTTGTAAATTTTATCCAGGGCGTCCTGTCCGTCTTCGGCGGTGATGACCTCAAAACCGGCATCGGTCAGGATTTCGGATATCAGGGCACGAATGGCGGCGCTGTCGTCGGCCAGCAGAATTTTCGCTTTGTGTTCCATACTTCTTTATTAAACGAAATAAGCTTCCGTAAAGCAAGGGGGAGGTTTTTTGTTCCCGGAAGAAAAAGCACATTTTATATAATAGCTGCATATGACATCGGCTATTTTATTTATCGGTATTATTTTATTTTTGGGGCAGGTGTTTTCTTCTTTGTTTGAAAAAACGCGGCTGCCGGACGTGCTGCCTCTGATGATATTGGGCATGATTTTGGGCCCCGTTACCGGTTTGGTCAGGCCGGAAATGTTCGGCGATGCGGGACAGATTTTTACCACGCTGGCTTTGATTGTGGTGCTTTTCCACAGCGGGCTGGAATTTAAAATCCTTTCTTTGCGCGGAGCTATGGGGCCCGGTCTTCTGCTGACGACGGTGGCTTTTGTATTGATTATGCTGGTCGTGACTTGGCTTTCACGGGTGATGCTGGGGCTGCCGCAGCTTTATGCGCTGATGATCGGCTCCATCGTGGCGGGCAATTCCACCGCCGTCATTACGCCGTTGCTGGCCAAGCTGAATATCTCTTCCAAAAGCAAAACGATTTTATTTCTGGAAGCCAATATAACGGGGGGATATTCCATTGTTGTCGCGCTGGCCCTGCTGGGCGTGGCTGTAAAAGGAGGCCATTTCTCGGTGCAGGAAGTGGGGGCGGAAATTCTGCTTTCGTTTGGCCTTGGGCTTGTGCTGAGTGTGGCGGCGGGCCTGTTTTGGATGCGTGTTTTAAACCGCGTGCGCGGTTTGGAAAATGCCATCTCTTTGACGTTTGCGTTTGTACTTTTGGTGTACAGCGTCAGTGAATATGCGGGCGGGGACGGCGCTGTTGCCACGCTGGTTTTTGGCGTGGTGGTGGGCAATATGCGTTTGATTAAACGGCTGTGGCTGAAAAAACTGGATTTTAAAACCCTGGCGTTTAATGAAGGAGAGAAAGGGTTTTTTGAAGAAGTGGAATTTATTTTCAAAACATTGTTTTTCGTGTTTATGGGGATTTCCATGCGTGTGGGGGAAATCCATTTGGTGTTGTTGGGGCTTTTCCTTGTATTGGTCAAATTCTTGGTGCGTATGCCGTGCGTAAATTGGTGCACGGGGGCGTCCACCGACCGCAATGACTGCGCCGTCATGCTGGCCATGTGCCCCAACGGGCTGGTCAGCGCGGTGTTGGCGGCCATGATTGCCCAGGAGTTGGGGGAGCAGGGGCGCGTCATCCCGGATGTTATTTACTCCGTCATTTTCTTTGGCGTTATTTTGTCCAGTCTGATGTCTTTCCGTATAGAAAAAGGCGGGCTGCAATGGATAGGCCGTTTGTTTTTTGCCCGCCATAACGACGTGGCTCCGTTTCCGGAGTCTGCGTCGGCACAAATGCCGTCAGAAGGACAAAATCAGGGTTTATAAACAAAAGTCATCATTGCGTCTTTGGTATGGTCGCGGCGGTAGGAAAAGAAATTTTCTTTGTCGCCGCAGGTGCAGTAATAAGGCAGGCGTATATTCTCTTCTTTCAATCCGGCGGCGGTGAGCTGCCGGATAATTTCTTTATTTAAATCCACGTATAATTTGCCGTTTTTGCGCAATACGCAACCCGGGAATTTGTCCGCCACGTCCTGCTGCACTTCAAAACAGCAGCTTTGTATATGGGGGCCGGCCCAGGCAGATAAATGCCCTTTCCCGCCGTGTTCCGTCACCGCCCGGGCGGTTTTGCCCGGCAATCCGGCGGCCACGCCGCGCCAGCCGCAGTGCGCCAAACCGATGGCGTTTGCTTTTTCGTCCCAAATAATCAGCGGCACGCAGTCCGCCGTCAGTATGGCCGCACCGTAACTGCGCCCGGTCAGCGCCCAGCCGTCGGCCTCCTGCAGAGGGCGGTTTGACAGGGCCCGGGCTTCTTCGGCGGAGGCGACAGAAACCAGCGTGTCCGAATGGATTTGTTTAAAACGCAAAATACGGCCTTCCGGTATGGCCAGCGCGTCAAACAGCTTGTGCGTGTTTTCCGCCAGACGCATGTTGCCTGCGCCGCGATCGGTAGTGCCGTGTACAACTCCAAGAGAAAGCAAACGGGGATCGGAATAAATTTTCATTAATTTAATTTTTTAAGGTATACGCGTTTAAGCTCACGGCCTAAAATATTTTTGGCCAGGCGCTTGAAACGTGCCGGCGCGTCGCTGGCGTAAATTTTCATGCCTCCGCGGCCCGACGGGTTTAATTGGTCCGTCTGCGTCAAACGGGTTTTGACTTCTTCGGCCAATACTTCGGCCGAATCCACGAGTTTTACGCTTTTGCCCAGCCGCGCCGCAATGCGCTTTTTGATAACGGGATAGTGCGTGCAGCCCAAAATGACGGTGTCTGCACCGCTTTTGACGGCGGGGGCCAGGTAATCGTCAATAATATATTGCCCGGCTTTGGCGTGCAGCCACCCTTCTTCTATCAGCGGCACCAGGACGGGACAGGCCCGCTGAACGGCGCATATGCGTTTGTCCAAGCGTTTTAAAGCGCGCGGATAAGCCTTGCTTTGCACGGTGGCTTCGGTGGCCAGGACGGCCACTTTGCCGTTTTTGGTGCATTGGGCGGCTTTCATAGCTCCGGGTAAAATGACGCCGATGACGGGTACGGGAATTTTCTTTTGCAGTTCCGGCAGCGCCAGCGCGGAGGCCGTATTGCAGGCAACTATAATCAGCTTGACGTTTTGTTTTTGCAAGAAACGGGCGATGTCCAGCGAGAAACGCGTGACCGCCGTCTTGGATTTTGAGCCATAGGGCACATTGACGGTGTCCCCGAAGTAAATGAGCTTTTCTTTGGGCAGCGTGCGGGAAAGCGTTTTCAAAATCGTCAGCCCGCCCAGGCCGGAGTCAAAAACACCAATGGGACGTGTATCCATGTTTATATTATAGTAATTCGCAAAAGTATTTGTCGCATTCAAAGGGCTGAAGGGACAACACAGCCCGGCTCCGTTTGTGCTAGAATATGAATATGCTGAAAACCTTTACGCTTTCCATAACTTTGCTTTTGGCCGGAGCAGGGGCGTTTGCCGCGCCTGCGCAAAAAGCCGCTCCTTTAATGGTGGGGGGGAATTTTTCCAGCCGGGTAGGCAATGAGCGGACGGTGGTTTTTGACCAGCAAGCGCGCGACGCCGAAGTGGCGGCTTTAAACGCACGGCTGCAGAATAAAGATTTTGCGGGTACCGTTCGCCGTATTAATGAACTGTCTGCGCAGAATTTACTGGATCAGCGTTTTTACCTGCTTTTGGCTATAGCCTATGACGGTCTGCATCGGTACGACGATGTCATTTATTCCGCCGGAGAAGCCATTGCCGTTGCCCCGCAGGATCCGCGCGCCTATATTTTGCGCGCGCAGGCCTATCTGCAACGCGGTGATTATGAACGCAGCCGTATTGATGTGGATACGGCGCTGCGTTTGAATCCTCGTTCCCAGCTGGCTTTAAAGGTCAAACACGATTTGGATGAAAAAAATACGGCTCTGGCAAAAGGGCAGGCCCCGGCAGCCAAACAGACAAAGCGCACTCCTCCTTGGCTGATTTTTTATTTTACGGCGCTTATTTTGGCTATTGCCGTTTTTGTGTATTTGCGGTATGAAGATGTTTTCCGGCGGGGACCGAAGACCTCTTTTAACCGTAAAGAGGTGGAAGTCAAAGAACAATATGACTTCCTGCGCCAAATCGGCGAGGGCGGCATGGGTAAAGTATATGAAGCCTATGATAAGGTGCTCAAGCGCAAAGTGGCCATTAAGCGCGTCCGCCCCGAGTTGGTGCGCAGCGCGTATGTGCGCGAGCAGTTCTTGGCCGAAGCGCGCATGGTGGCGCTTTTGCGCCATCCGTGCATTGTGGAAATTTATACGGTCATTGAATCGGAGAGCAGCTTATACCTGGTGTTTGAATATGTAGACGGTCAGACGCTGGAAACGCGGTTGGATATTGACGGGCGCATTCCCTTTTCGGAAGCGAAACGGATTTTTGATTATGTGTGCCGCGGCCTGCACTATGCGCATTCGCAGGATATTATCCACTGTGATTTGAAGCCGGGTAATATTATGATTAAAGAAGACGGCACAGCCAAAGTCATGGATTTCGGCGTGGCTAAAAAAGCCATGGAAGGCAACACCGGCGCGCGCACCGTGGCCGGCACGCCGGCCTATATGGCGCCGGAACAGCAGAAAGGATTTATGCGCAAACAGTCGGACGTGTATTCTTTGGCCCTGTGCCTGTATGAAGCGCTGGTGGGGCAGGTGCCCTGGAGCGTAAAAGGCTTTGACATTGCCACCAAACGCATTTATCCCGCTTCCAAGCTGGCCCCGGGTATCCCGCCCGAAGTGGATAAATTGCTGGAGGACGCCCTGCGTGAAGATCCGAAAGAGCGTATACAGAGCATAGACGAGTTTTGGTCTCGCTTAAATGCCATAGAACCGCTGCCGGAAGAGAACCTGGAGCAAACGCATTACTAATTAACGATTTACCGTTTGTCGGACTTTGCATACAAAGCGCAAGACTTTTCTTTATGTCTTGCGCTTTGCTGTTCGTATGGGAAAAGGATATTATCTCCGGCTATCACGTAAAAGGCTGGGATTTGTAAGCATATTGTAAAAGGCCGGAGGCCGAAGTACCCGAGGGAGCGAGAACGAAGTTTTGACTTAAAAAGTGGGTGCGGAATTTTACGAGTATTTTAAGTTCAAAACGAGGCCGCAGCGACCGAGTGTATACTGTAAAAGGCCGGAGGCCGAAGTATCCGAGGGAGCGAGAACGAAGTTTTGACTTAAAAGACGAAGTAAATATTTACCAGTTCTTGTGCCGCCAGTATAACATCACCAGCCATACGGATATCATTCCCAGTCCGAGCAGCATCCAAAAAGCATCGGGATGGTGTTCCATGGGCAACGCTACGTTCATGCCGTACAGGCTGGCAATCAGTGTGGGCATCATCAGCGAAATGGTAATAATATTTAGCTTTTTAATCAGCAGGTTTAAATTGTTGTTTACAATGCTGGCCCGCGCGTCCAACATCTGGGCCAAAATGTTGGAGTAAATATCGGCCTGGGTTTTGCACTGCAGGTTTTCCACGATAATATCGTCCAACATTTCATCGTCGTTGTCGTCAAAGCCAATGCGCGCCGAAAGGTTGCGCATTTTTTCAAATACAAATCCGTTGGCCGCAATGGCTTCCGCGTAATACACCAGACTTTTTACCAGGCTGAACAAATTGAGCAAGTAAGTATTATCCATAGATTCATTGAGCTTGTCTTCAATTTCTTCGGAAATCATATGGATGATGCGCAAATGTTCTATATAGTGGGAAATGGCATTGTAAATAAGTTTTAGGAATACATTTTTAATGGAAGTTACGCTCTGAAAACGTTTGCCCACGAACAGCGGGATGTCTTCCGCCAGGACGACGGCCAGTTTGTCTTCAAATAAAAACATTCCGACGGAAGCGACTTTAAATTCTAGCTGGTCTTTGCCGGAGTAATTTTTGGGACGTTTGTAAATCATGACGATGTGCTCGGGTTCAAATTCCAACCGGGGCAGTTCGTCCGGGTCCAAAGCGGAAGCGAGCGTGTGTTCGTCAATTTCAAAATCTTTTACCAGCGTGCGCTGTTCTTCCACGGAAGGGTTGGTAAATACATATACTTGCGCTTTTTCTTCATCTGTTTGTGTGAGTTTGCGCTCCACAATATTGTACTTAGTCAGCATGGCACACCCGCCTCATAAAGTTCTTTTTATATGATAACACCTCGGGGGCGGGTTGTAAAGTTTTTTCGGCGGGCATTCGTAGGCCGTGTGGCGTTTTTGCTATAGTATACATATCTCTTGATATAACAGGTGGCAAGCTATGGCGCTTCTTTTTCCTAAAAAACGCAAAGCCGGACTCAAAGAACTTTCCGGCGCGAAGATGTATTTAAAACATTTGCACTGTGCATTAAAACTGCCTAAAAAAGCGGTCATTTGTCCGCTCAGTTCCCTGACGAAATATGCCTTAAGCCAGGGGAAGTTTAAACACTATAACTGTGAAGCCGATATTTATGCCGAAGAGCAAAAAGGCTTTTGCTATGTAACGGGTTTCGGCGTAGGGGCGCCTGCACTGGCTATGGCATTGGAAGTGCTTATCGGGCTGGGCGTTCGGGAATTTGTGTTTGTGGGGCTGGCGGGGTCTTTGCAGCCGGAGGTATTGGCTTCCGACATGGTGTTGTGCGACGGGGCCCTGGCCGATGACGGAGTGTCGGCGCATTATGTGCCTCAGGAGTTTCTGCGTCCCAATCCCGGCCTGACCAAAAAGTTGGCCGGCGTGTTGAAAAAAGAAAACCTGCCCCACCATACGGGGCCGAACTGGACAACGGATGCCATGTTTCGCGAAACGGCGGAAGAAGTGGCGCATTATCAGAAGAAAAACATATTGACGGTGGAGATGGAAGCTTCTGCCTTTTTTGCCATTTGTGCGCAAAAAAAAGTGAAGGGGGCGGCGGCTTTTGTCGTCAGCGATGAATTGCACCGTTTAAAATGGGAACCGCATTTCGGGGAAAAAGCCATTTTCCAAAATTTACATACCCTGTATCATGCGGCGGTGAAAACCCTGACCGGAAAATAGATCTATACAAAACCCCGCCTATGCGGGGTTTTTATAAGCGCAATCGAAATCCCCCGGGCTAAAGCCCGGGAGTTTTATTATAATTTCAGCCATTTAAATTCAAAAAACACCACTGCGCCGAAAAACAACACCGGCCCCCACCCGGCCAGGAAAGGATTGATGTAGCCGTTTTCCCCTATAGAGGTAACCATGCTGATCAGCCACCAGAATGTAAACGCAATAACCATGGACGCAATGATGTTTAGAATTTTACTTTTGCGACGCAGACTGATGGCAAAGGGCATGCCCAGCAAACACATGATCAGCGTAACAAACGGGGTGGCCAGCTTGGCCTGGCGTTCGGTTTCCGCCGCGTAAGAGGACAAGCCGGTATGTTTAAAGAAATTGATGCGTTTAGTCAGAGCCCGGATGCTTAAAAGTTTGTTTTCCGTCCGGTTGACGGACATATCGTCCGGGTTCATTTCCACGGGGCTGTCCGTGCGTTCAAAATGTTGGTCTTTGGTGTCCAGCTCGTCTACAAACGTGCGGTAGGTGCCCTGTTCAAATACCCAGCTGCGGCTGGCCTCGTCCCAAACCATGCGTTTGGCTACATATTGTGAGGCGATGTTCCACAGACTGTCATATGTATCCAACGAAACGTTTTCCATAACCCCGGTGCCCAGGTCCACCAGCTTGGCATAAAGCATTTGGTTGTCGGCAATTTTCATGACCACGTCTTTTTCCGCGTTAAGGTTAAAGCTTTCGTCGGGGCTGATTTTAGTGTAATACCAACTTTCCGATTTAATGTTAAGCGGAGGGACGATAAATTCCTGTACGGCCATGGTCAGCAGCGTAACCAGGATAATACACATAATAACGGGTTTAAACAGCTGTTTTGGGGAAAAGCCGCTGGCCACGCAGGCCGTCCATTCCCCCGAAGACACCATTTCCGATATGACCGATATGGCGCCCAGCAGACAGGCCACCGGCATAATCGTAGTCAGCCAGCTGGGGAATGTGAGCAGAGAGTAGGTTAGCACTGCGCCCAGGGTGGAATAGCCGTTGCTGAGGGTTTTGAGTTTCTCAAACGTATCGCCCAACACCACCAGCGCGGCAAACACACCCATGGCGAAAAAGAACGGGCCCCAAAACTTTTTGGCAATATAACGGAACATGCGGCTCATCAGATATTTAACCTCTTTTTCCACAAGTACCAAGCGGCGCCCGCTCCCGTCAGAATGGGCAGCCAGGGGGCGGGATAAGACAGCCAAGCGTATTTTTTGCCTACGCTTAATCCCAGCGTCATTAACAGATAAAATGTAAAAATAATAATCAGGCTGAACAGCATCCCCCAACCTTTATTGCTGCGCTTGCCCAGCGAAAACCCCAGCGGGCAGCTGACAAAAAGCAATATCAAAGGGGCAAAAGCCATCACGTTGCGCACGCTGACTTCCGTGCGGTATTCGGCCTTTTGTTCCGGAGACATGCCTCCGGCGCGCAGCAGCCGGAAAATTTTGGTTGTGGTGTATTCTCCTACGCGCAGGCTGCGGTGATGGTCGCGCGTGAGGGAAATACTCATGGTGTATGTGTCAAAATTGGCCGCTACAATGGCGGAGGGATCTTTGACGTCAATACGCTGCATTTGCCCGTCTTTAAGCTGCAGGCCGATGGCCTTGTCTGTCAAAATTACTTTGCCGGAAGTGGCGTTGACTTTGGTGCTTAAAGCGCCGTCGTCTTTTTTGCGGATGAGATGAATCATTTGCGCGACGTCCGTGTCTTCGTCCAGTTCTTCCAAATACAAGTCCCATTCTCCCAAATTTAAAAACGTTTTGGGTTCCAGGGTAACTTTGGTGATTTTCTGTCTGGCTTCTTCGCGCCGGTCCAGCAGGCGTTTGTAGCTGCGCGGCGTAACCCAGTTGGCCAGGAAAAACAACAGTACGGTTAAAGCCACGGCGCAAAACGCCAGCGGCCGCACGATTTCTTTAAAGGAAAAACCTGCCGCGCGCAAGGCAATCAGTTCGCCGTGTTCACTCATGTTCGTCAAAGTCAATAAAACGGAAATTTGAAAAGCCATGGGGGCGGCCATGGTGAACACATCCGGCATTACGTTAAGCAGGGAGGAGGCAATCCAAGCCCAGCTGGTGCCGTATGTCATGGCCATGTTCATGATTCGGATAAACTGATTCATGAAAATCACGAACATCAAAATGCCCACCACGCCGCAGAAAAAGGTCAGCAGACTTTTGGCAATATAACGGGTAAAAATAGACGGCCGCGAGATTTTCATAATTATTTCTATTCTAACAAATTACATGCGCGTTCGTGATACTTTGCGCTTACTGCAAATTGTAAGTCCGTACGTGCGGCTTTACCGCATCCGTCGGAGACAACCCTTTCCCCCGCGGCCCTGCGGCCGGGCTGCCGTCCCGACGGTATATTTTGACGTGGAAAACAGGCAAATATTATACAATGAAAAAATGAGGTTTTGTGGCGTCTTATGAAAACCGCACGGGTGGTTTTATGCCTTTTTCTCATCCCCCAGTTGCTTTTCGGTCCGTATCTGCAGGCCGAAACGCTGCCGTATCAGCTGGTGGACAGGGACAAGTATGACTTGTTTGAGGAAGACCGCAAAGCCGCCGAAGAAAAAGAACTCATCATTGAAGATGCCCCGGATGACGCCCAGCTGCTTAAATATACCAATGAATTTTGGCGCCAGGCTGTTACTGCCGTAGAGGGGGATTACAGCCTGGATAAAGAGCCGGAGCCCATACCGGACCTGACGCTGCTGAACCCCACCCTTTCTCTTCCGCTTTACGGCACCAACGTGGCCCTGACGGGGCGGTATGTTATCGGTTTTCAGCTGGATGCCCGTCGTTATACACAGGATGACAACAACGATATTGAAGAGCGCAATGTCCAAAATTTTGAAATGCGGCAGGAAATGCAGTTAAAAATGCAGGGGAAAATACTGGACCGCATTTTTGTGGATATTGACTATGATGACCAAAGCGAAGACGAGCAAACCATTTCCGTCGCGTACCGGGGAAAGCCGGGGGAATTTGTGCAGAAAGCGGAATTTGGGGATATCCAGCTGTCTTTGCCCCAGACGGAATTTATTGCTTATGAAAAACAGCTTTTCGGCGCACAAGTGCATTTGCAACATAAAGATTTGAACGTGAATATTATTGGCAGCCAAACCAAAGGTACCAATAAACAGAAACAATTTGTGGGCAGCAGCGTATTTGAAATTGTTTCCATTAAAGACACCGATTACATCCGCCGCCGGTATTATGATTTGACTTTCGGTTCTAACACGCCGGTCGGGCCGAACAGCGTTTGGACCGGCACCATGGGCAACGTGGCTTCCGGTTCGGAAGAAGTATACGTGGACACCAATACCGTCAGCGGCGATTATGTGCCCGTTTCTCTGTCTGTGCGGGATTACGGCACGGGGGACGTGGTGTATTCCGGCACCTTCAAGCTGCTGCAGCGCGGCGTGGACTATACCATAGATTATAGCCGCGGTATTATTGAATTTACCAGCGCGCAGACAGCAGCCAGTATCATTGCGGTAAACTACCAGAATAATGCCGGCACCTGGCTTAGTCCCAACCAGCTGCAGCCGTATGTGATTAAAACGTCCAACGAAAAATACATTTATTCTTCTGCGGAGCTGGGTTATCAGATGGAAATGAAGACGTTTTATAATATCGGCGCCCAGCAGATTACGCGTGACAACGGAAAGGGGAATTTCCTGCTCAACTTGTTGGACGCCAACGGGCAATCGGTCGGCTCCAGTGCCAGTCCCCGCCAGGTTTATCCAGCTACTATCGACGTGGATTTTGACAAAGGTATTTTTGAACTGCAAAGCCGCATGACCGATGACCTCGGCCTCTATAACGCCACGCCGACATCTTCCAAAAACCGTACCTTTCAGGTGGAATACACTTCCACCGTGAAAACATATTTTGTGGAGGCCGGCATTGTCGTGGAATCAGAAACCGTCAAATTAAACGGCGTGCCCCTTCAGCGCAACAATGACTATTATATTGACTATACTTCCGGATATTTGGCTATTTACAACGGGGAGCGTATTACCGAAGATTCCGTAATAGATATCACCTACGACACGTCTGATGGTTCCAGCTCGGACAATTCGCTGATTGGCGGGCGTTTGGATTATAAATTGTTTGACAAAATTAAGTTGGGCGCTACGGTTTTAAAGGAGGGGTGGGATGCGTCGGACACCGTGCCGCAGGTGGGTGACTATTCGCAGGATTTGCTTGTGTACGGGGCCGACATCAGCGCCAAAGATATCAAAGTGACGGACGGACTCTCGGTGGACGTCGCCGCCGAAGTGGCCCAGAGCGAAAAAAATGAAAACCCGTTCGGCTATGCCATGGTGGACAGTATGAACGAAGTCAACATACAGACTTCCGGCAGCAATGTTTTTTATGATTGGACCATTGCTTCCAACCCCAACGGGAAGCCGGCGTTTCTGGATTCCGTTTCCTGGGATACGCAAAATTTGCCCGCCTTGCAGATTAATCCTCATTCCGTAAGTGCGTATAATGAAGAACAACAAGTCCTGGTAATTAATTATGATTTTAGCCGTGCCGTGGCCCAAGGCTATGCCGACCAGGGACATGATGAAATATCCATCGTATATCCTTTAAGCACCAGCGGGGTGGATTTGTCTTCCAAAACTTCTTTTGAAATGACTATGTTGGGGGAAGGACGCAATACGGCCGCCCCCCAAATTAACGTTACGTTTGGTAATATCAGCGAATATTCCGACTCTCCCAACCCCTCCGCCGTACCGGACGGACTGGTGCCTGGAGGGCAGGGTATGTATACCAGTTGCAGTCCCGATACGGCCGTACCTAAAACGGAAGACGTGAATTGCTTAAGCACTTTGGCCCCCAATGAAGACCAGGGATGGTGGTTTGCCAACCCGGACGGGACGCTGCAGCGTTTTGATCCGTTTGTCAATAATGCATACAATCCGCAGCGCCAGCCTAACGGACGCATTGACACCCAGGATTTAAACAATAACGGCCGTTATGACAGCGAAGAACCCACCGTGGGTGGAAACTTCGGTTATATGCCGTCCGACAGCGTGCTGGCCTCCCGCAACCACAGCATCCGGGAGTTGGATAACAACAGCCTTTCTTATGACGGCTGGCGCACGTTTACCACGCCGTTGGATATTGCCGATGCGGATAAGGAAAACTGGACGGCCGTGCGTCACTTGCGTATTACGTTGAAGCTGACGGATGAAATGCGCGCCGCCGGTCGTTTAAGCGGGACCGTAAAAATTGCCAATGTGTCCCTGTCCGGCACGGCCTGGAACCCGCAGGAAGGAGTAGAGCCGGAACAATTTTCCGTTTCCGGCATTAACAATGTGGATAATGCCGATTATGTGCCTATCTTTGCTTCCAATAACGGGGACGGACAGCAGGTGTTCCGTTATTTGTACGGTTCGGTGTCCGATTACATGGAGCAGTACAACACGGTCAACGTAATGGATCAGGCTTTGAATTTGACCTTCAATACGCTCAACGTTAATGATGACAGCCTGTATGCCAACCGCAACTTTAACAGCATGGATTTTACGCAGCACAAAGAATTCCGCTTCCTGCTTTACAGCAACCCGTCCAATGCCGGCAGTGAATTTTTTATGAAAGTCGGTACAGATGAAAATTATGACAAAGTAACCGTTCCGCTGGATTTCGGCACTTCCCAGTGGCGGCTGATCTCCCTGCGTATGGTGGACGGAGACGGGGACGGCGTGCCAGACTCTTTTGAAAACGCCTCTAATGAAGATTACGGCGTACGTGTGTCTCATGTGCGCACCTCCGCCGGCATTATGAACTTTCAGCAGGTCAGTATGATTATGGCCGGCGTGGAAAAAGAAACGGACGCCAGCGGCGCCTATGTAGGCACGGGCAGCAGCGGAGAAGTGTGGCTCAATGTCATCCATTTGGCGGAATCGGTCACTACCACAGGTACGGCGTATATGGGGGAAACGGTCGTGCGCTTGGACGGCTGGGGCAGCGCGGGCGCCAAATACAAACACCAGGACGGTACGTTTGAAACGCCGTTGACCGTGGCCACCAACCAGGAAGTAACGGAAGAGGAATACTTCCTGAAAGTGGATAAGATCAAGGAATTCCCCATGGAGGCCACCTTAAACCGCAGTACCACCGTTACCCCGTATGTTACGGATTCCGACAGTTATAATACGGTCAGTTCCCTGGATAAAGGTAGCGTGGAGCGGCAGCGGGCCAGTGTGAAAGGAGATTTTATTAAAGGGAATTTGCCCAAAGTCAGTCTGCAGTATACGTTGGATCAGGTGGAATATGATTTAATGCAGCGCAAAGACAAGGCGCAAACCTATGCGCTGACCGTTTCCCATGCGTCCCAGGGGGCTGTGAAAAGCCTCAACGCCGGCTATTCCTATACCAATACCACCATCGATTATGCCAAGCAAAAACATTTGGAGTCGGACTCTTATTACAATACGGATGAAGATACGCAGCGCATGAACGTTAAAATCAGTTATGAGCCTGCGAAGAATTTTAATATTACCCCCAGTTATTCATTGACGCAAAGTACGGAAGAGCGTTTGCAATATACGTCGCAAAACGCGGCAACGGACCGGCGCTATCCCAAAGGCATGAACCAGAGCGCGGGCTTTAACAGCACCTGGCGTATCGCCAAATGGCTGGCCCCTTCCGTCAGTTACAATATATCCACCACCGAAAGCAATAATTTAACGGCCCGCACGCTCAACGCCGGCACGGCGTCCGAACGGTCTTTTGAACCGGGCGAGTTGAAAAGTTTAAACCGCAGTTCCGACGGAGGGGTGTCCCTTACGCTCAACGGCAATGAAATCCTGCCCAAAAGCAAATTGTTTAAAAGCTTAGTGATTTCTTCCAGTTACCGGCTGCAGGACGCCGATTCTTGGAGCTATGTGGATGAAGGATTTGATTCCAAGAAAGAACTGTGGATACGTTCTTCCCTTTCCGGCACCGGCGATTATTCCAGCCGCCAAAGCTTGGTGTTGCGCGATACGATTACTTCTTCTCAGCGGTGGACGCCTTTTTCGGAATATGAGCTGAACGGGGCTCTGTCCCCCTTAAAAACCCTTTCTATTTTAAACAACTTTACCCAAAGCGTGCAGCAAAACAACCAGACCGGTACGGAATATGAAACAAAAAGTTTGACGCTGCCGGATTTGGTGGTGTCCGTTTCGGATTTGGAAAAGACCTTTTACGGCGGCAGATGGATCAGCTCGGTAAACGTAAAAGTGCGTTACAGCGAAATAGAAAACCTGACGTTAAACAGCAGCGAAGCGCTCACGACGCAGTACGGGGGGGATTTGCGCTTTTTGCTGTTTAATAAGTTTGACACGGTGCTGACGTATAATAAAAATACGTCCCGTGAGGATGATTTGCGGGCCGATAAAAGTCTGTCGGATTCTTTTGAAGAAAATTTTTCCGCACAAACGTCGTTTTATTTGGGCAACTGGCGTTTTACGCCGAAAGTGGAATACAACAATTATGAAAACCGTTTGGTAAACAGGCAGCTCAGCGAAAGCAGCAAGGAAGTAATCCCCAGCCTGACCGCCCGTTTGGATTTTAATTTGCCGCGCGGTATCAAGCTGCCCTTTTTCAACCGGACGTATAACACCACCAATCGTGTCATTTGGGATACGACGGTGGCCTATACCCAGCGGGAATCCCCCGTGGAAGTAAATGATAATTACGACTTGCTGGATATCACTTCTTCATTAGATTACGAGCTGTCGCAGAACCTGCGTTTGAATTTGTCGGGTTCCGTGCAGTGGTTGACGCATGCCTATGTGGAAACGGAAGATTATATCGCCTACAGTTTGGGGGCCAATCTTACTATCCAGTTTTAAATATGTCTGGCGCGGCCTACTGCATGTATTGCTTCCGCGCACATGTTATGCCTGCCGCCGGGATGTTCCGTTTGGATGGGAAGCCCCGTTGTGCGCGGCGTGCCGGGAGCGGGTGCAAACGCCGGGACCTTTGTACTGCCTCCGCTGCGGCAAGCCGCTTCCGGACGGCGGGGCGCATTGTTATCAGTGCCGCGGCAGCAAGGCCGGGAAGTTCTCCTGCAAAATTATCCGCTCCGCCGTATTGTTCAATCCTCCGATGCGCGCGCTGGTGCATGCGTTTAAATATGCAGACCGGATGCAGCTGGCCGTTTATTTGGCGCAGTATATGGCGTGGCAGTGGGATAAATATCCGGACTTGCATGGCGCGCAGTTGTTGTTGCCTGTGCCGCTGCATGCCAAAAAGTTAAAACGTCGCGGCTATAACCAGTCCGCTCTGCTGGCGCGTGCCTTGGGCGGAATATTACATTTGCCGGAAGCGGAGGATGTGCTGGTGCGCGTGCGCAATACGCCCAGTCAGACAGGGTTCGGCCGGGAAGGACGCTTGCAAAATATGCGAGGGGCGTTTGCCTGTGTGCGTCCCGAGGCCGTGAAAGGGAAAACCGTTTTGCTCATAGACGATGTGGCCACCACCAGCGCAACGCTGGAGGGCTGTGCCGAAGCGCTGAAGGCGGCGGGGGCAAAGAAGGTGATGGCCTATACGCTGGCGCGGGAAGTATAGCGGGAAAGCGTTTTTGCATCGGAAAGAAGCCGGAGGCGGTTGCTCCGCCCGCTCTGGGATTTCGGCGCCAGGCGGTATTTCCTGTGCGCGTAACGGCAGGCAAAATTATTATAATGACATATATGGGTAATTTTTTGCTGTTTATCACCAATTTGGCTTTCCCGTTTGCCGCCCTGGGGGTGCTGCTGGGGTTCGTTTTTTCCCCGCGTCGGCGCGTGCTTAAAACCCTGAAACAGGAACTAAAAGAACGTTTTGCCCTGGAGGACCCGTCCCTTATCCCGCAGGGGGCTCTGTGGGTGCACTGTGCCAGCGTGGGAGAAGTGAAATCCGTCTCCGCTCTGATGAAGCGGTTAAAAGATTTTTACGGCAAAGAGCTGCTGGTTACCACCAGCACCGCCGCCGGCAAAGCCGAAGCCGAAAAGAATCCTGACGTTTCCAAAGCTTTGCTGGTGCCGTTGGATTTTTATCCCAATGCCTGCCGTTTTCTGCGCGCGGCCAATCCGTACCGTTTATTTGTCGTGGAGCGCGAAATTTGGCCCAATCTGATTGCCGCCGCAGAAAACCAAGGCGTACCCGTTATTTTGCTCAATGCGCGCATTTCCCGCAAAAGCACCAAAGCTTATGCTTATGTGCGGCCTTTGTTTAAAATGCTGTTTAAACGTTTGGCACTGGCCTGCATGCAGGACGCGGATGCCGCCGCACGTTACAAGACCTTGGGCCTTCCGCGGGAAAAGATGTGTGTGTGCGGCAATGTGAAATATGACACTTTGAATGATACGCCCGGAAAACTAAAAGAAGCCCGGGAACTTTTCAAACAGTTGGACTGGGAAAAGGCCCCCGTGCTGGTGTGCGGCAGCACGCACCCGCTGGAGGAAGAACTGATTGTAAAAGCCGCTCCCAAATGGGCTGAAGAAGGCATCAAGGTTGTTTTTGCACCGCGCCATTTGGAACGGAAAGAGGAAATCAAAGCCGCACTCTCCGCCCAGCCGTTGGCCTATGCTTTTGTGAGTGATAAAAAACGTCCCAAAAATTGCGTATTGCTGTGCGCGGACGTAATGGGGTTGTTGCAGTCTTTGTATGCGGTGGGCCGGCTGGCTTTTGTGGGCGGCAGCATTGCTCCGCGCGGGGCGCATAATTTGCTGGAGCCCGCCATATTGGGCAAAACGGTTTTATTCGGTAAGAGTTTCCACCACACGCCGGATGTGGCGCATGCGCTGCTGTCTGCCGGCGGAGGGGTATTGGTGGATGAAGAAAATTTGGAGCGGACGGTGCTGCGTTTGTTTAAAGACCCGGCCGCGCTGGAAAACATGGCCGCCAAAGCGCGGCTGACGGCTCTGAAGTTTAAAGGGGCCACCCAAAAAACCATGGAAGCGGTGAAGAATTATGAGCGAAAATCAGCCTAAAATTCTGGTCGTTCGTCTGTCCTCGCTGGGCGATATTGTGTTGTCGTCGCCGGTGTATAAAAATTTAAAGGCCAAATGGCCCCAAAGCCACATTACCCTGTTGGTAAAACCTCAGTTTGCCCAGGTGTTGTCCGGCCACCCCGATATTGACGAAATTATGGTGGCCAAAAAGGGCCTGTGGGGCAATATCCGTCAGGTGCGTGCGGGGCATTTTACGCATTACCTGGATTTGCATTCCAACTTAAAAAGTATTTTAATCGGCTTTTTCAGCCGTATTCCCCATAAGCTGCGCTACAGCAAAAACCCCGTGGCGCGCCGACTCTACGTTAAATTCAAAAAAAATTCGCCCGTGTTGGAAAAACATACACTGCAGCGGTATTTGGAAACCCTCAAAGGCTGGGATGTGCCCGTACTGTACAAAAACCCCGAGCTGGGGGACTGGGCCTATAAACACGCCAACCTGGACGGCAAAAAAATAAACAAAATCGGTATTTTTCAGACCTCGTTTATTGGGGACAGCGTGCTGACCACCCCGCTGATACAAAAGACGGCCAAGCTGTTTCCCGACGCTAAAATCGTGGTCATTACCCGCCCGCAGACGGAAGATATTTTCCGCCCTATGCGCGAGGTGAACCAGATTATTTTAAATGACAAGCGCGGCTGGAACAAGATTTTCGGCGTGTGGAAAACCGCCAAAGCCATTAAGCGGGCCGGCATAGACATTCTTTTGGTGCCGCACCGCAGTTTCAGAAGTGCGCTGATTGCCTGGCTTTCCCGTGTGCCCATACGCATCGGCTTTACGTCCAGCGAAGGCTGGTTCCTGTATACCAAGACCATTCCGTTTAACTGGATGATACATGACGCGGAGCGCAATTTGTCTTTGCTGCACGGCATTGTGAAAGAAAATTTTAAGGCCGAGAAACTCAATATGCGTTACGCGCCTTCGGCCGAAGAAAATGTGGCCCGCCTGATGAAGGATTACAACCTGGAAGGCAAAACGCTGGTGGGCATTCACCCCGGTTCTGCTTGGCCGACCAAGTGCTGGCCCTTTGAAAACTTTGCCGAGCTCATCAGCCGCTTGGAAACGCAGCTGCACGTGCAGACCGTGATTGTGGGCGGCGGCAAAAAGGATGCGGACCTGGGCGAAAAGCTCTGCCAGATTTCTCAGGGGCATTGCGCCAATTTGTGCGGCAAAACCAGCCTGGCCGATTTAATGGCGCTGATGCCGCATTTTAAACTGTTTATCACCAATGATTCCGGCCCCATGCATATCGCGACTGCGTTTAATGTGCCGACGCTGGCCATTTTCGGGCCGACCACGCGCGAACTCGGCTTTTTCCCGTACGGGCACGGGCACCGCGTGCTGGAGGTCAAAGGCCTGCCCTGCCGTCCCTGCGCATTGCACGGAGGCAAAAAATGCCCTCTGGGCCACTTTAAATGCATGCGTTTGATTACGCCGGACGACGTGTTTAAAAACGCCAAAGAAATGCTGCAGGAAAACCACGTGATTTAACGGGTCTTGAAAATGAATTGTTTACTCCTCCGGCTTTGCAGCGGAGGAGTTTTTTTCGGATAAATTATCATAGCCGCATTGTGAGGACGTAAAAAGCCGCCCCAAAAAGGGCGGCTTTTATCTGATGACGGTCCATACCCCGGATTCTGTCGGGCCCGCAGGCCCGTGAGAACCATTACTCTAAGCGGCCTACTCTGCCTCTGGCGCGGGACACGCATGGGCATATTTGGCCTTGCTCCGCGCGGGGTTTGCCCTGCCGCACGCATTGCTTTGTGCGCGGTGCGCTCTT
>CALUXH010000098.1 GCA_944324695.1 uncultured Elusimicrobiales bacterium
GTTATCAAATAATTTTAAGAGGAACAAACATGGCAGAAAAAACATTACGCAAGGGCAATGAAGCGCTGGCCGAGGGCGCCATACGCGCCGGTTGCCGTTTCTTTGCCGGATATCCCATTACCCCGCAAAACGAAGTGCCCGAATATATGGCGGCCCATATGGCCGATGCGGGCGGCGCTTTTGTGCAGGCCGAAAGCGAAGTGGCGGCCATTAATATGGTGTACGGTTCCGCCGCCACCGGCACGCGGGCGATGACGTCTTCGTCCTCTCCCGGGGTCAGCCTCAAACAGGAGGGCATTTCTTATCTGGCCAGCGCGGATTTGCCGTGCCTGATTGTCAATATGATGCGCGGCGGTCCGGGCTTGGGCAATATTGCCGGCGCGCAGGGGGATTATTTCCAGGCCACCCGCGGCGGCGGCAACGGCGATTATCATATTTTTGTATTTGCGCCCAACAGCGTGGAAGAACTGGGCAATTTTCCCAAAATGGCTTATGAACTGTCCGAAAAATACCGCATTCCGGCCATGATTTTGGCCGACGGCATTTTGGGGCAGATGATGGAAAGCATGAGTTTTAATTTTGACCCGATTGACCCCAAAACGCTGGGCAAATTTGACTGGGCGCTGGACATACACAAAAACGGCGCGCCGAAAAACAATGTCTTTTCTTATAAAGGAGACAATTTGTCCGCCGACGTATGGGCCCGCGCCAAACGCTACGGCCTGGTGGAGCGCGACGAGGTGCGCTTTGAAGAACGCAACGCCGAAGACTGCGACGTGCTGCTGGTGGCGTACGGGCTTTCTTCCCGCGCGTGCCTGGAGGCGTTAAGCAAAGCTCATGAAAAGGGACTGAAGCTGGGCTTGCTGCGCCCGATTACGCTGTGGCCTTTCCCGTCCAAACGCTTAAACGAATTGGCCGGAAAAGTCAAAGCCGTGCTGACCGTGGAGCAGAGTCTGGGCCAGCTGGTGCAGGACGTGCGCCTGGCCGTCAACGGCAAAGCGCCGGTGTATTTAAACGCCTATCCCGCCGGGGATTTGCCCAGCGGAGACAGCATTTTAACCGCCGCCGCTTCCGCTTTAAAAGGCGAAGGCGAGGGCTTGTTTGACTTGCAAAAGTATAGTGAAGGATTTGAATGGAAAGGGGGAAGAAACAAATGAGCGTGATTGCCAAAAAACCCCAAAGTTTAACCGATGTCCCCATGCATTACTGCCCGGGCTGCGGCCACGGCATTGTGCACCGCTTAATGGCCGAAGCCATTGACGAGCTGGGCATTGCCGACCGCGTCATCGGCGTGGCGCCGGTGGGCTGCGCGGTATTTGCCGACAGTTATTTTGCCTGCGATATGATACAGGGCGCGCACGGGCGCGGCCCGGCTATTGCTACCGGTATTAAGCGTTCCAAGCCCGAAGCTATCGTGTTTTCCTATCAAGGGGACGGCGATTTGGCTTCTATCGGTATGGCGGAAATTGTGCACGCCGCCGCCCGCAGCGAGCACATTACCGTGATTTTTATTAATAACGCCATTTACGGGATGACCGGCGGCCAGATGGCCCCCACCACGCTGGTGGGGCAAGTGGCCACCACCGCCCCCAAAGGGCGCGACCCGTTGCTGCAGGGCTGGCCGATTAACGTGTGCGAAATGCTCAGCGCGTTGACGGGGGCCAAATACCTGGAGCGCGTGGCGGTGGACACGCCGCAGCACGTGATGGCGGCCAAAAAGGCCATTAAAAAGGCGTTTGAAAATCAGGTCAAAGGCGTGGGCTTTTCCATGGTGGAAGTGCTCAGCCAGTGCCCGACCAACTGGGGCGTGGACCCGCTCAAATCGCTGGAGTTTGTGCGTACCAAAATGATGACCCAGTATCCGCTGGGCGTGTTTAAAGACGAGGGGGCCAACTAATGTACCAGGGAATCAGAATAGCCGGTTTCGGCGGACAGGGTGTGGTTTCCGCCGGTATTTTGCTGGCGCAGGCGGGCGTGGAAGAAAAGAAAAACGCCAGCTGGCTGCCTTCTTACGGACCGGAAATGCGCGGCGGTACGGCCAACTGCTCGGTGGTGGTTACGGACGGGGAGGTGTTTACGCCCATTGTGTCGGTTCCGGATACGGTGATTATTATGAACGAGCCGTCCTTGCCGAAGTTCGAGCCCATATTGAAAAAAGACGGGCTGATGATTATTAACAGCTCGTTGATTAACTCCCGCCCTTCACGCACGGATATTAAAGCCGTTTGCGTGCCGTGCAATGAAATCGCGCAGCAGGTCGGTTCGCCCCGCGTGGCCAATTTGGTCGCTTTGGGGGCGTTTTGCAAATTGACCGGCGCGGTGGAAGTGGAAGGCATTGTGCACGCCATGAAAAAGGTATTCAAGCGCGCCAAGCCCGAAATGCTGGAGCTGAACAAAAAAGCCTTGCAGGCCGGGTTTGATTATGTGAAATAAACGGTTTATATCGTTTATATCGGCGGAGCGAACTTTTGTTCGCTCCGCTTTTTGATACATAACGGCATATTATGGAGGATGTTGAAATACATTCGGCATGACCTGACAAATTGTTGTGCCGTTTTTTGTTGGGTTTTTTGTCGTTTAACCGCCGCTTCCTTGACTCGTTTTTTTTTTTTGATACCCTGTACATGGCTGAAATGAAAGGCCGCCGTGTTGTATTTTTGGCGGCGTAAAAGCCGTTATAGGAGTAAAAAATGAGAAAAGGTTTTACGTTGATTGAACTTTTGGTGGTGGTGTTGATAATAGGGATATTGGCGGCGGTGGCCGTTCCGCAATATCAATTGGCGGCAGAAAAATCCCGTGCTAGTCAGGGCATTGTGTTGGCTAAGTCCTTGGCGGAAGCCCAAAAAGTTTTTTTTATGGCTAATGGTTATTATACAAGTAATTTGGACGACTTAGATATTTCAGTTCCTGGTAGTTCAGACAGTAATTCTGCAAATATTGGAAATTTTACAATAAGACTACATAATATGGATGATTCAAATGCACATATTGAGATAGCGAATAACTCGTGGTCGTGGTGGTTCATTATATATTATTTAAACCGTGGTGAAATAGATTGTGCCGCTAAACGGGATAACAAAGAAGCAAACCGAATTTGCAGGACATTCAATTCGGTTTCGGAGGTGTGTCCGGAACCAGCCTACAATTGTTATAGTATTCACTAAACAAAAACCCCGCTCTTTTGAGCGGGGTTTTTGTTCGGGGTAAAATCTTCTTTTTCTTCCAGTTTTTTGAGTGTGGGGAAGAAAATAGTTTCGCGTATGGAATCCTGCCCGGTCAGCAGCATAACCTGGAAAATTGCTATGCCTATTTTGTTGAGGTTTTTTGTCAGTTATTCGCCGCTTCCTTGACTCGTTTTTTTTTTTGATACCCTGTACATGACTGAAATGAAAAGCCGCCGTGTTGTGTTTTCGGCGGCGTAAAAGCCGTTATAGGAGTAAAAAATGAGAAAAGGTTTTACGTTGATTGAACTTTTGGTGGTGGTGCTGATAATAGGAATATTGGCGGCGGTGGCCGTGCCGCAATATCAAAAATCCGTCACGCGCAGTCGTTTGGCGGGGCTGATTACACTGGCGGCCAGCATTGCCCAGGCGGAACAGCGTTATTATATGGCTAACGGAGAATATACGACCGACGCTGAAAATTTAGATATATCCATGCCAGGGGGATTTTCCCTCGTTACGAGTAGCGAAGATTTGAAGATCTATAGCGACGGTAAGATAAGGATAGGGCTTTACGAAGAGGGACACGGAGGACCGGGCCGCGTCGGAGTTGAATTAAATCCGAGTGATTCTTTTTTTATTTTGTGGCATTTTGCCCCGGACGGCCAAAAATTATGCGGCGTGAAAAAAGACGTTGGCGATGCGGAACTGGGCAAATCCATTTGTGTTACATACGGGCCTTTTGCATACGAAAATTCATCTTATTGGTACTATTACCTACAATAATTTTAAAAAACCGTTGTTTAAAACCCCCCCGCTCCAAAAGAGCGGGGGGTAGATTTATTGGCGCCATCGAAATACCCCGGGCTTTAGGCCTGGGAGTTTTATTTTTCTTCTTTTTCTTCCAGTTTTTTGAGTGTGGGGAAGAAAATAATTTCGCGTATGGAATCCTGCCCGGTCAGCAGCATAACCGTGCGGTCTATGCCGATGCCCATGCCGCCCGTGGGGGGCATGCCCGATTCCAGCGCTTCTATATAATCACCGTCCAAAATGTCGGCGTTTTCGGCGTCCTCTCCCTGGGCTTTGGCTTTTTCGGCCGCCTGGTCTTTGAGGCGCTGGTATTGGTCGGCGGGGTCGTTGAGCTCCGTATAAGCGTTGGCAATTTCACTGCCGGAAACGAACGCTTCAAAGCGTTCCACAATTTCGGGGTCGCCGGGTTTGGTTTTGCTGAACGGGCTGACCGCGGTGGGGTAATCCAGCGCGATGACGGGGCAGTTGTAGCCGGCCAACAGTTTGGTTTCAAACAACTCGTCAAAGAGTTTGCTGTCGGGGTCGGCGGCAGAGAAAGAAATGCCTTGCTCTTTGGCCAGCTTGGCCAGCGGCTCGCGTTTAAACTGGCGGCCGTCCAATACTTCATGAATATCCTGGCCGAATTTTTCTTTCCAGGCCTGCGGAATATACAGGCGCTTGTACGGCGGCACCAGGTTGATTTCCTGGCCGCGGTACGTAACCTTTTCCACGCCTATGGCCTTGGCGGCGTTGGCCAAAATTTCTTCAAACAAATCCGCCATCGTGTTCACGTCGCCGTACGCCTGGTAGAGCTCCATCATGGTAAATTCGGGGTTATGCGTGGTGTCTATGCCTTCGTTGCGGAACATGTGGCCAATTTCGTAAATACGGTCAAAACCGCCTACAATTAAACGCTTATGGTACAATTCCAACGCAATACGCAGCCGAAGCGGCATTTTCAGCGCATTGTGATAGGTCTGGAACGGGCGCGCCACAGCGCCGCCGGAATCAGGAGTCAAAATAGGGGTTTCTACTTCCAAAAATCCTTTTTCGTCCAGCGTTTTGCGTATGGAAGAAATAATATGCGCGCGTTTAACGAAAATGTCTTTTACGTCTTCATTGGCGATTAAATCCAGGTGGCGTTTGCGCAAGCGCACTTCCGTATCCTGCAGGCCGTGGAATTTTTCGGGCATGGGGCGGATGGCTTTGGAAATTAAATCCAGCTTGTGCACTTTAACGGTGCGTTCGCCGGTTTTGGTGACAAACATATGACCCGTAACGGATACAAAATCCCCCACGGCCACGTGTTTCTTAAAGAAGGCGTAAGGTTCGTCGCCCAAATTGTCTTTGGCCACATACAGCTGCACTTTGCCGGAGAAATCGCGCAGGTGTGCAAAAGCGGCCTTGCCCATCAAACGCAGCTGCACCAGACGCCCCGCGGTGCAGACTTCGCTGTCGTTGGGGGAGTTTTTGGCTTCGGCGCAGGTTTGCTTTTTTTCGCAGCGGTTGGGATAGGGGTTATGGCCGGAGGCTTTGAGTTCTTCGGCCTCGGCGTAACGCTGGGCGATGATCTCGTCCAAAGCGTTGTTGTGTTTTTCAGCGGGTTTGGCGGTATTTTCCATAAAAACCTCTAAAAGAAAAGAGCCGCCGCCTTATGCCGGCGGCGGCCCAAATAAATCTGGTTCCGGGACTAGGACTCGAACCTAGAATTAATGCTCCAGAGGCATCCGTGTTACCATTACACCATCCCGGATCAACATACATATTCTAGCATTTCGCGCCGCGCCGCGCAAGGGGCCGGATAAAAACGGGAAGAACGGGCACAACAGGCGGGCAATTTGTTATAATAAAAGCAGTTACGCGCCTATAGCTCAATCGGTTAGAGCAACCGACTCATAATCGGTGGGTTCCAGGTTCAAGTCCTGGTGGGCGCACACTTTTCCGACGGTAGTGTAGCAAAAAGTGTAGTAAACTAAAAAATTTCCCCGCATTTTGCGGGGATTTTTTTAGCAACGTTTAAATTTTTTACGCATGGCAAATTCTTCTTTTTTGCCTTTGTTTCAGTCCTGCACCGTGCGCAGATGAATTTTAACAAAGAGGAGGGCGTAAAGCCTCTTTTTATTTGTTGCGGCGGTAAAATTGCTACAATAAAAATACGGGGCATGGCCCAATGGTAGGGCGTCCGCTTTGGGAGCGGAAGGTTCCCGGTTCGAGCCCGGGTGCCCCGATTTTTCAAGTGTATGCACAGCACGGAAGCGAAACTGCCGTATCTGACGTTTATGCATCGTCCCGGCCCGGAGTATTCCGTCCGGGGGGAGGAGTCTTCCCGCACGGTTGTTTCGCCCGTTTTTCAAACGCCTGATTTTTCTTCCTTAATCCTTTGCGTTAATTACCATACGGCCACCAACGGCTGGCTGCTGACGGAGGCGCAAGTCTTTTCCGGCGGCGTGTGGAGCAAATTTTTTAAACTTGCGTTTTATTCGATCAAATTAAACCACAGCTTTGATTCGCAGGAGGACGCGGACGCGTCCCTGGCTGTGGATGAGTTGCTGTTGAAACGCCCGGCCCGGGCCTATCGTTTCCGGCTGACTTTGCACGGGGATATGGAAGTAAACCGCGTGTTTGTATGCTTAAGAGACACCCAAGCCGTTTGCCCGGAAAATTTTGCCGCGCCGCCGTCCGGCCGCAGGGAAATATCCGTCCGCCCTTTTTCACAGATGTGTTTGCCCGTTGCGGAGGAGCAGAAGGTACGGCTTTGCAGCCCGACGTCGCTGGCTATGGCGCTGGATGCTTTGGGGTTCCAGACGGATCCGCTTCAAACCGCCTCCGCCGTGCATGATGACCGCGCGCGTATTTACGGCAACTGGACTTTGAACACCGCGTATGCTTCCCGGCTGGGTTGTGAGGCGTTGGTGACGCGGTTTACCCGTTTGGAGCAGCTGAAAGATTTTTTGACGGAAAAAAGCTTGGTACTTGCCAGCATCGCCTATGAAAAAGGACGGCTTTCCGGGGCGGCTGTTGCGCAAACCCCCGGGCATTTGGTGCTGCTGTGCGGGTGGGAAAATGGTAAAATACAGGTGGCCGATCCGGCCGCCGACACCGTCAGCGAAGTAATCCGTTTTTATGACGCCGCCGAATTTGCACGCGCCTGGTTGGAGCGCAAACAAGGTGCGGCGTATTTAGTGAGGAGAATATGAAAAAAATTGCCGTTTGGCTGTTTGCCGCTGTTTTATTGATCTGTGCCTGCTCCGAAAAACAGGACAATGACACCCTGGTGGTGGCGCACGGAGGGGAAATGCAGTCCCTGGATCCCGTTTTTTCCTATGACGGCGTAACGCAGGGGATGATGATTAACGTTTACGATACGTTGTTAAAATTCAACGGCGCTTCCATGACGGAGTTTTCTCCTTCGCTGGCGACGCAGGTGCCTACGGTGGAAAACGGTCTGATTTCCAAGGACGGCCTGACCTATACTTTCCCCATACGCAAAGGCGTAAAGTTTCATGACGGCACAGAAATGACGCCCGAAGACGTGCGCTATTCCATTTTGCGTTTTATTTTGTCGGATGTGTCCGGCGGGCCGTCTTCCCTGCTGTTGGAGCCGATTTTGGGTTATACCTCCACGCGCGACGACAAAGGCAATATCATCGTGAATTTTAAAGAAGCCGCCGATGCCGTGCAGGTGCAGGGGGACAATGTGGTCATCCGGCTTAAAAAACCCTTTGCGCCGTTTTTGGGTGTTTTGGCGCGCTGGGGTTACATCGTACCCAAAAAGTGGGTGGCCGAACACGGTGGTTGGGACGGGACGGAAGAAACTTGGAAACGGTTCAATAATTTTGAAAAACAGTCCTCTTATTTGTTTGATCATATGAACGGTACCGGGCCTTTTAAGCTGGTGCGGTGGGATATCTCCGGCCGCCGCCTGCAGCTGGCCGCCAATGAAGAATATTTTGAAGGCGCTCCGCGGCTGAAAAATATCCATATGATGACGGTTACCGAGCCCAGCACGCTGCGTCTTTTGCTGGAAGGGGGAGATGCCGACATTGCGGAAATTCCCCCGCAATACGCCGAACAGCTCAAAGACAATCCGGATATTGTGGTTTACGATAATTTGCCCCGTTTGCGCACCGACCCCGTTATTTTCTTTACATTGGATATAAATGCGCAGGGAAATCCGGACATAGGTTCCGGCAAGTTGGACGGGAACGGCATCCCTCCCAATTTCTTTTCCGATCCGGATGTGCGTAAAGGTTTTGAATATGCCTTTGATTACGAAGCGTTTTTGAAAGAAGGTCTGAGCGGGCGCGGCGCGCGCGCTTACGGCCCCGCGCCGCAGGGGCTGGTGTTTTACGGCAAAGACGACCCGCATTATGATTTTGACCTTAAAAAAGCCGAGGCGCATTTTAAAAAGGCTTGGGGCGGAGAGGTGTGGGACAAAGGCTTTGCGCTGACCATTACGTACAACACCGGCGGTTTTCCGCGTCAGATGGCGGCGGAAATGCTCAAACGCAATATAGAGTCTTTAAATCCTAAATTTAAAGTGGATGTGCGCGGCGTGATGTGGGCTTCCTTCCTGGAAAAAACCACCGCCCGTCAAATGCCCGTGTGGGTGCGCGGCTGGGTGGCTGATTATGCCGACCCGCATAATTTCTATTTTAATTTTATGCACAGTGACGGACGCTATTCCCAGTCTCAGGGATATCGTAATCCCCGCGCCGATGAACTGATTTCCAAAGCCGTGGCGGAGACGGACAAAAACAAACGCGCGCAATATTATAAAGAACTGCATAAAATCGCTTATGATGACGCCATGCAGATTTACACCGTGCATCCCACCGGGCTGTGGGCCATGCGCAGCCATGTAAAAGGGTTTTATGACAACCCGGTTTTTATGGGGTTATACTTTTACCCCATGTATAAAGAATCAGATAAATAGTGGCTGGATTTGGGCAAAAAACGCGCGGACGCGTCCGCGCGTTTTTTATGGGAGGGGCCGATTTTAAAAGGGCTTGCATTGTTTTTTTTTTTTGATAAATTTTGCGTATGGGCAAAATTTATCAAAAAATGTATCTAAGAAATAAAAACCGCTCTACAAGCGTTTTGGGCGGCTTTATCCATATATTCGTTCTGGGCGGTTCCTTCCCAGAATTCGGTTCACTTTTCGTCAAACGCGCCGGCTTTACGCTGATAGAGTTGCTGGTAGTGGTATTGATTGTCGGTATTTTGGCGGCGGTGGCCGTGCCCCAATATCAAAAGGCCGTTTGGCGCAGCCGCGGCGCGGAAATGATGACGCAGCTGCGGGCATTGGGGGAGGCCCAGCAGCGTTACTACATGGCCAACGGACGGTATGCCAAGAAAATAGACGAATTGGATATCTCCTATGAAGGGTGGGAAATTCCTTCCCCCATTTGCGGCATGGCCACTTCTTCCGCCGCTCAGCGCAAAACCAAGAATTACCATGTGATTTTGCATAATACGGGTACGGACGCGTCCCCGAATATGCGTGTTTCAGCCGCCGTATTTACCGATGCCGGCAAGACGGAGCCTTACCGCTGTGCGGGGCTGGCCTATGTGCATGTGCTGCCCGGGCTGGCCGCTTCCGGCCGCAATAAAATTTATTGCTGGTACCGAAACGGTGGCGGCGGGAAAAACTGGTGCCAGAAAGTGTGGGGCGCTACCCGTGTGGCGGCCCAGGCGGAAGGCTGGGTGGCTTATGAGCTGCCGTAGGCGTTTGCAGCCCGCGAAAATATTTGCTATACTTATATTGCGGGGTAGAGAAGCCTGGTATCTCGCAAGGCCCATAACCTTGAGATCACTGGTTCAAATCCAGTCCCCGCAATAGATTTCATACCGCCCTTAGGGGCGGTTTTTTGATGTCTTTTTCGATAAAATTGCGGGCGTGCATTATACCTATCCGGCATAATTTTATGTACAATTTAAAAAACAAAAGGGTTTGGCCGAAAAAGGCCAAAAAGAAGGTGAAGCGCATGAAAACGATTGTATTTGTAGGAAATCACAAGAATTTTTCCGGCCTGCGCCTGGGTGCGCGTCTGGCCCATGTATTGGCGGACAAAGGACAGGATACCGTGTTGGCCGGCGTAAAAGGCAAATTGCCCAAACATACGAAATTAAACACCCTGGAATTTGCCGCCGCGGCCAAAGCCAAAAGCATAGCCGAAGCGTTTAAAAAAGCGGGCGCGGACCGCGTGATTTCACTGGCCAGTCTGCCCGCGTGCGAAGCCGCCGAACTGGCCGGCCTGCCGTATATTTACTGCGAACCTGAAAATTTCAAAGAAGAAAAAGCCGTAAAAAACAAAAAAACATTGCTTAAAAAAGCCGAAAAAGTGGTGGTCATCGGCAAAGGGGAAAAGCCGCTGGACAAAAAAGTCTATGGCTCCCGCGCTGTGCGCACGGCCAATCCCGCCGTGTGGGTGGAGCATTACAACACCGACAAGCCCGCCTGCTTTAAAAAGGAAAACAATATTGTGGCTGCGGGCAAACTGGCCAAAAGCGGCGGCTTTGACGTTTTGCTAAAAACCTGGGCGCACTTGGCTCCGGCGCACGGCACTTGGCATTTGACGATTGTGGGAGACGGGGTAAACAAAGCCGCGCTGAAAAAATTTATTGAAAAAAACCATTTATCCGACAGCACCGAAATCGTGCCGGCCGACAGTGATTTGTACAGTCTGCTGCGCAATGCCGACATTTACGTCAGTCCCGCGCGCGAGGCCGAAGGGCTGGATGAGCTTTTGGACGCCATGGCCAGCAAGCTGCCCGTGGTGGCTACGGACGTGACGGGCGCGGACGAGCTGGTGGCCAACGCCGTCAGCGGCCTGTTGGTCAACGCCGGAGAAGAGGAACCGCTGACCGTGGCGCTGGACGAGCTGATGGTCAACTGGGGCAAACGCGTGGGCATGGCCATTGAGGCTTCCCATATGAAGGATCTCTTCCCGTTTGACGCGTTTGCGGCCCTGTTTGACGAAGAATAACATTCATGGACTTTCATAACGACCGGACGCGGCTGTCCCTTAAAGCCCTGCAAATGCTGCCGCAGATGTATGGGCGGGACTGCCGCGTCGTGCGTTGGGCCTTTGCTTACCGCCGTTTGCGCAATGAAATCTGGTGGTATTGGCGGCGGCGTATGTTGTCTTGCCTGAAGAAAGGCCCGCCTAAGGACGGCCGCCTGCATGTATTTTGGCATTTGCGCGGGGGACTAGGGGACTGCGCCGCGGCGCGCCTGGCCGTGCTGGCTCTGCGCGACAAACTGCCGGAAGCCATATTTTATTATCATACAGACTCTCCGGCCGCCGCTTCGGCCCTGTTTGTGCCGGATGAGAAAAACGTTTTCCTTCCCGCCGGCGAGCCCTTGTGGTACAAGTATGATTTGGCTTTTGAAACCTGCCAGTCTTTTAAAACCGTGCATGTTAACCGTGCCCGCGTGCAAAAAACGGCGCCGGAGTTCTTGCCGATTTTGGATGAAATGGCCAAACGGCAACATGAATTTTCTTTTTTTCTGGCGGACAATTATTTAATGGAAGATTTGCTGGGGCGTTTTGCCGTAGAGCGGAAACTGCCGCGCGCGGGCTTGTTGTCTTATTTAAGCGGCATGGATTTTGACCCGCTGGCCGCGCCCGCTTTGCCGTCTGCGCTGACGGACGAGACGCGCCTGGCGCGTTTTGGCCTGCAGGGGAAAAAATACATCACGTTTCACGACGGCATAGACGCTACGTTTCATTTGTACGGACATCGCCCTTTAAAAAGCTGGCCGAAAGAAAACTGGCGGAAGTTGGCCCGTTTGCTCAAAGAAAAATATCCGGACTTGGCGCTGGTGCAGCTGGGCGGAAAAAACAGCCCCCAGTATGATTTTGCAGACGTTTGCCTGGTGGGCAAAACCCGCGTGGAAGATTTGCCGTCTTTGCTGAATAACGCCGTGCTGCATATAGACGGCGAAAGCGGGCTGGTGCAGCTGTCGCGCTTTTTGCAAAACCGCTGCCTGGTGCTGTTCGGTCCGACGGACAAAGATTTTTTCGGACTTTCCAAAAACCTTAATTTAAAAGAAAACGCCTGCGGCAGCTGTATGTGGCTGTTGGGCACGGCCTGGCACGTAGCCTGTGCGCTGGGCTATAAAACTTGCCGCAATATGGACTTCCTGACGCCGGAAAAAGTTTTTCGCGCGGCCTGCGGCGCGCTGGACGAAACATTAAAATAATTTCTTGGCGATGCGGGATATTTCCGTGGATTTTAAAAACAGCTGCAAATCCCGGCTTTTGTAAGACAGCAGCAGCAGGGTCGACACATATACCGAACCGCCAAACAGCAAATTCAAGAAGTAATCGCTTTCTCCCATAAACATGCGTACTGCCGCCGCCGGCACCAGCGCGATTACGTTAATGGCCAGCAGGCGCAAAAGTTCCCAAAACGCGCGGAAATAGTTGACGAACGGAAAATAGCGCCTAAACAAAAAGGCGTTTATTACAAAGCCCACGACAAACCCGCCTAATACGATATAGGGATAAGAATATGCCCCCAGCAGAGGCAGCAAGAACCACGAAGCGGCCAGCACCAACGAGGAGGCGAACATATAGGGGAAAGCCTCTTTGACCTTCAGCCAGGCCACGACGGTATTGCTTTGCAGGTTGGACGCCACAATAAAAATCACCGAAAAAATCAACGGGCGTAAAAAACGAGCCGTATCCGCCGCCGCCTGTGCGGTAAACTGTCCGCGCTGGAAAAATAGACCCACAATATCCGAAGCAAAGTAGCAAGAGAATACGGCCAGCGGCGTCAGGATAAATAAGAGCAGGTGGTTGGTTGAGAGAAAATTTTTGTTAAAAACATTGATTTGCCCGCGGGAAGCGTTTTCGGTCAGTTCAATTTTAGATACATTGGTTACCCGGGCGGTAATAATTTCCGTGGGAGAATCGGTTAACTGTTTGCAGTAATTGAGCGCACTGATCACGCCCGCCCCCATGCCGCTGAGCAAATATAAAGGCAGCAGACTGTTGACTATTTCCATAATGGCCAGCGTCTGCCCCGTCAGCATGTTTTTGCGCGCAGCGGGCCGCATGGTGCAGGGCCGAGGGATAAAATCCCAGTGCATTTTGGTTTTCAATAACCACACTAACAGCAGGATTTGAAAGAGATTAGCCGCCAGGAACCCGTACATCATGCTGATAATGCCCATGTGCCTGCCTAAAAGCAGCAAAGCCAGCAGCGGGCAAATGGCGTTTAAAGGAGCCAGAACGGCTACGGAGAAAAACTTGTGCATTTCCGCCACTGCCGTCAGATAATACACCAAGAGGTTGGTGGCAAAAAGAAAAAACGCCGCCCCCAGCAAAATCTGCTCCTGTGCCAGCAGGGAGGGCTCAAAGCGCGACACCAGCCCGACAATTCCCGCCGGAAACGTCAACCCCAGCAAACATAGTATTAGAGCCAGCAACAAATAAAAATAAAAACCGAGGGTCAGAAAACGGCGGCTTTGGCGCGGATTGTCCTGAGCCAGGAACATGGCTTCAGGGATGAGGACGGTGCTGTTGAGCCGGTGCATAAACGTTACGCCAAAGCCGATGATCATGATTAAATAAAAATAAACGTCCGTATCCGTCCCCGCCCCGAAATACAGAGCTACCAATACGCTGTTTAAAAAGGAAATTAGTTTCCAAAACGCCGTCGCGCCTACGGCCAGCGCCGCGCCGGTTTTATAAGATGTAGTCTTAAAAAGAGAAAACATATTTGATATTATAATAATTTGAGAGAGGATAAAACATGACTACCCAATTTGAACCCGTTATCGGACTGGAAATACACGTACAACTGGCCAGCAAAACCAAAATGTTTTGCACTTGCCCCAACGGCATGGATGAGAGCGCCGGCCCCAACAGCGAAATCTGCCCCCGCTGCAGCGGTCAACCGGGCACCTTGCCCGTTATCAATGAAGGCGCGGTGCGCCTGGCGGTGCGCGCAGGGCTGGCTCTGGGCTGCAAAACCAATGAAGTGTCTTCCTTTGAACGCAAACATTATTTTTACCCGGATTTGCCCAAAGGATATCAGATTACCCAAAACGCTCACCCCGTCAACGGGCGCGGCGAAATAGAAATCACGTTCGGCGCCAAAGACAAACTGCAAAAAAAGAAAATCGGCATTCATCACGCGCATTTGGAAGAAGACGCGGCCAAATCTTCACACTTTGCCGATTATTCGCTGGTGGATTTTAACCGCGCCGGCTGCCCGCTGTTGGAAATCGTGTCCCTGCCGGATCTGCGTTCTGCCGATGAAGCCTACGCCTATTTAACGGAAATTAAACGTCTGATGCAGTGGGTGGACGCCTCCAACTGCGATATGGAAAAGGGCGAACTGCGCGTGGACGTGAACGTTTCTTTGCGTCCCGTCGGGCAGGAGGCTTTCGGCACGCGCACGGAAATTAAAAACTTAAACTCCTTTAAGGCCGTCAAAGACGCCATTAATTATGAGATTGCGCGTCAGACGGAATTGTTAAACAGAGGGGAAAAGGTCATTCAGCAGACGCTTTTGTGGGATAAGGAAAAAAATTACACCAAGCCCATGCGTTCCAAAGAGGACGCGCTGGATTACCGCTATTTCCCGGAGCCGGACCTGCCGCCTTTGGTGCTGCGCAAAGACCGGCTGGAAAAAATCAAAATCGAAATGCCGGAACTTCCTGCGGCCAAAGAGGCCAAATTCGTTGCATTGGGGCTGTCTGTCTATGATGCGGGCGTCCTGACGCTGACGCGTCATACGGCGGAATATTTTGAAGCCGTGCTGGCCTGCGGCGTGCCTGCCAAAGCGGCGGCCAACTGGATTACTACCGATTTAATGGGATTGCTGCACGCGGATAAAAAAGAAATAGAACAAAGCCCCGTTTTGGCGGCGGATTTGGCGGAGCTGATTAAACTGGTGGAAAGCGGCAAAATATCCCGCAACCAGGCCAAAACCGTATTTGAACAAATGTACAAAACCGGGCAGAAGGCTGCCGCCCTGGTGGAAAAAATGGGTCTGTCGCAGGTGAGCGACGAAGGGCAACTCTTTGCCTGGGCGCAGGAAGCCGTGACTGAAAATCCCAAAGCCGTGGCCGATTTCAAAAAAGGCAACCGTGCGGCCGTAGGCGCGCTGGTGGGGGCTGTAATGAAGAAGAGCAAAGGCAAAGCCAATCCGCGCCGCATGAATGAAATATTAGTGGAATTGCTCAGCAAATAGTACGGCTTTTTCAAAGGACTGGGCCGATACCCAAAGCGCAAGGCTTTATGTTTTGCGCTTTGTCATCTTAAAACGGAGAGGATGGACCTTTTACGTGCTGAAATCTTGTCACGGGCGGGTTAATCTAATATAATAAACCCGTTGGCAATCCTCCGGCCAAAGTCTTATAAATGGAGTAAGCACATAAAGAACAGAAGCAGGCAGGAGGAACGCCCGCCGCGCAATCGGTTGACCGGGGGGCAAAAAGTCTGCTATGATTTATGTGTAGAAATAAATATACGTAACACGGAGACTTATAAAATGAAAAACCTGTTGAAAGTAACGCTCGTGCTCGCTTTGGCTGCCGGCCTGACCGCCTGCAAAAAGAACGTCAAAGACGACGCCAATGCCGACATGCTGACCGGCACCACCACGGAAATGGTGTTGCAGGAAACGACCGTGGAAGAAGTGGAGCCCGTCCAAGCCTCTTTGGGCGTGGTGCACTTTGCCCTGGACAAATACAATTTGTCCGATGAAGCCCGCAAAATTGTGGAAGCCAACGCCAAAGCCATCAAGGCCCAGGCCGCCGGTGCCGACTACAATGTGGTGGTGGAAGGGAACTGCGATTCCCGCGGGACCATCGCTTATAACATCGCTTTGGGCGAAAAGAGAGCTAACGAAGTAAAAGCTTATTATGTGCGCCTGGGTATCCCGGCCGCCAACATCAGCACCGTGTCTTACGGCAAAGAAAAGCCCGTTTGCTATGAAAATACGCAATCCTGCTGGGCCAGAAACCGCCGCGCCGACACGATCCTGACCGTCAATTAATTGTTTTAAGCAGGGAGGCCCGAACCGTTATGAACAACAAACTGAAAATCTTGTGTTTAGGCGGTTTGGGCCTTTTGTTGTCCGGCTGTTTGGCCAGCGAACGGGATATGGGCACGTTAAAGTTGCAGTTGCAAGAGTTAAACCAAACCATCGCCTTAATGCAGGCCAACCAGGCCGAACTGGCCGGGAAGATGGAAGAATTAAACCAAAATCTGGCCGTTTCCAATGAAAACCTGTCTCAGCTGGACGGACAGCTTTTTAATCTTTCCTCCAAATTGGATGACATTAATGCCGTGGTAACCGGCGGACAAAATGCGGAAGGGGGCGGTTCGGTTGTGCTTCCTTCGGACATGTTTAACGAAGCCAAAAACCATCTGTCCAAACAAGCCTATGATTTGGCCGTTACCGGCTTTAAACTTTATATAGATAAATATCCTGAAGGGGAAAATATCCAACAGGCCTATATTTATTTAGGTGACGCCTATGCGGCACAGGGGCAAGCCCGCCCGGCTGCTGTTGCCTATGCCACCGTATTGCAGAAATTTCCGGAGAGTAAACTTATCCCGACGGCACGTTTAAAATATGCGCGCAGCATTATTCCGCTGGGAAAAACGGAAGAAGCAAAACGCTATTTAAATTCCATCATTCAGCAATTCGGGCGCAACCCCGAAGCCCGGCTGGCCAAAGAAGAATTGGCCAATTTATCTTAAACTGCCATGAAAATATTCTATAAAATCCTGTTTGCGGCTTGCGTGCTGCCCGGGCTTTTTGCTGCGGGTATTTCCGCCGCTCCCCAGACAGACGTGTACATCGGTATTACCTCTGCGGGCGCCAATAAACTGCCCGTAATTGGCATGCCGGCTTTTATAGCGGGTGCGGATATTGCCGAGCAGGCGCGGGAGGTGCATGATACCCTGCGCGCGGATATCCTGTACGGACGATATTTTGAAGTGACGGAGGACGGACCGGCCTTTGACAAGCAGGATGTAAAAGGCACTTTGCGGCAATGGCTGAAGCTCCGGGCGGCTTATTTAATAGGCGGCGAAGTAACCTATGAAGAGCCGAATTATACCATTAAGCTCTACGTCTATGATGTGGCCACGCAGGCGCCCGTATTCGCCAAAGCTTTTAAAGGAAATAAAACCAGTTTGCGCCGTTTGGCGCATATTGCGGCGGATCAGATTATCCAGACGCTGACGGGCCGCCGCGGCATAGCGGATACGAAAATTGCTTTTGCCAACAACTCCACCGGCCACAAAGAAATTTATGTGGTGGATTATGACGGGCAAAACCTGAAAAAACTGACCAACGACAAAAGCATTTCTTTGTTGCCCCGCTGGAGCAAAGACGGGCGCATTTATTATACTACTTACCGTTATAAGAATCCGGATATTTTTGCCATTGACTTAAAAGCGGGAAAAATCGCTCCGGTAATCATCCGCGGAGGGTTGTCGCTTATCGGCGGTGTGTCGCCCGACGGCCGCGCTCTGGTGTTTACCAGTTCCAAAGGGCGCAATCCCAGTATTTATATTTATAATCTGGAAACGGGCAAAAAACGCCAAATCACGAACCGCCAGTCTGTGGATGGATCTCCTTCCTATTCTCCGGACGGAAAGTATATTACATTTGTTTCCAACCGTGCGGGGAATCCGCAGATTTATGTCATGGAGCTGGACACCGGCCAGACCCGCCCGCTGACGCGCACGTTTAACTGGTCTGACAGCCCGCAATGGTCCCCCACCGGGGAATGGATTGTGTTTGCCGGGAGGGAATCGCCGTATCATCCGTTTGATATTTTCCTGGTGGATTTGACGGGCACGCAGTTGCGCCGTTTGACTACGGACGCCGGCTCCAACGAGGATCCGACTTGGTCCCCCGATGGGCGTTTTATTGCTTTTACCAGCAACCGCGACGGCGGAAAACGTAAACTTTATGTAATGGATTCCGACGGAAGCGCCCCGCATTTGGTGGCGGATTTGCCCGGAGATACGTTTACGCCGCACTGGTCGTTTTAGCGGAGAGTTTGTTCCAACCTATAGCAAAACACCCCGGGCCAAAGGCCCGGGGTGTTTCATATCTGGCTTCACTTCATCCGATCCGCTGTCGTCGGATGAACAGAAAATTCCATCTTTAATTTACATCCATCACTGGATTTACACTTATGTTGTCTTGTATAAGGTATCCACAAAAAAGCCCGGGGTCGCGCCCGGGCTTTTGAGGGAGGTTAAACTAAACGGTTAGCGGCATTTGGGAAAGTCGATATATACGCATTCGCTTTCTGATTCTGCCACACAACATACGCTGTTTTCTCCGGCGGGGATGGACAGCAGATATTCGTCGTCGTTATTCCGGAAAGAAACATATAACGAGTCTTCCTCATCCTGGAAAAAGTCCATATCTTCCATACCGGGCAGTTCCGGCCAGTTTGCATTGTCATTATGTATGGCGTATAACTGGGCCGCTGCAGTGCGTGCGGCGGTTTTTGCCTGCTGTCTGTCTGCGCCAAAAGCCAGCGCTATAAGAACGATATAACCTCCCACCAGCAGAAGGACAGTGGTTATCAGCCAGCCGATGCGTCTGGGGGTTGGAGGCAAGGGATCCCCCGGTTTAAAAGAGGCGTGCACTACATACGTATCGGCTATCATGTCATGCAGGGCCCGTTTGCGGTTGGTAAACGGCATGATGATAAAACCGATGTAAAAAATCATATAGGAAAGCAGTTTCGCGAAAAAACGCCCCGTGGCGCGGGCAAAACTGATGCGTTGTCCTCTTTCACCCACCACTTTTATCCCCAGCAGGCGTTTGCCCCAGGTGGCCTGGTGTTTGCCACTCTCCAAGAAAGCGAAATACAGCCAAAAAGAGAGAAAACCGAGAACGCTCCAAAGCAGATAAATCAGCACAAACCATATCAGAGCGGAAGCGGAGACTTCCTCGGCGGCGGAAGGAGCGCTCAGCCGCATGGCCTGCCATATCAGCAACGGCAGACAAATAACGGCGGGAATCAGGGAGGCGATGATGCCGTCCAGCATGTACGCCCAAAAACGCCGCCAAAACCCTCCGTAAGGAGGTCGGGCGGGAAGAAGCGGTTGGTAGGAGGCAGAGTTTTCCTGAGGCATATTTACTCCTGTAAACGAAGTATTTTTAACGGATTTTCATAACCAGCGTACCGGCAATCATATCATGCAACGCGCGTTTCTGTTTGGTCCAGCCGGCCATCATAAATCCGATGTACAGCGTCATGTATGAAATAATTTTGGCAAAGGTGCGGCCCGTGGCTCGGGCAAAAGTCAGCCGCTGACCATAAGCGTCCGTTACCCGCAGCCCGCAGATTTGTTTGCCCCAGGTGGCTTGTTTGGCGGAACTCTCAAACATGGCAAAATACAGCCAAAAGATTGCCGCGGACATCAGTTGCAGAAACAGCGCAATCCCCCAGCATAAAAACAAAGCGGAGGCCATCTCGGAGGATACCGTTTGCGTATAAGAATATTCGTCCAGATACGGCATCAGTTTAAACGCAGCGTATCCGGTAAACGGTATGCTGATAATGCCGATTGGAATGGAAATAATAATGCAGTCTACAACAAATGCTGCGGCACGTATCCAAAACCCCGCATAGGAAACATGTTCCGCAGACACGCTGACGGTTTTTTGCTGTATGTCGGTTGCTTCGTTCATTTTTTAAGCTCCTTGGGTTTTTTGTAACAGCGGCGGCAGCGGGCCTGATAGGCGTCTGTGGTGCCGACGACAATGCGCTTGGTGTCTTTGGTCATGCGCTGGGTAAAGGCGGCCGGATTGCCGCATTTGGTGCAAACGGCATGATTTTTGGATACAAATTCGGCCTTGGCCAGCAAGGCGGCGGTTACTTCAAAGGGTTCCGCCCGGTAATCCGTATCCAGCCCGGCCACAATGACGCGTTTGCCCATGTTGGCCAGTTTTTCACAGACCTCCACGATGCCTTTGTCAAAAAAATTCACTTCGTCTATGGCGATTACTTCCGTGTCTTTTTCCACCAGCGGCAAAATTTCGGAAGAATTTTTCACGCAAAGCGCGTCTACTTTGTTTTGGTTGTGGCTGATAATGCTGCCGATGCCGTAGCGGGTGTCCAGCTTGGAGTTAAACAGCTGTACTTTTTGTTTGGCGATCAGCGCCGTGCGCACGCGGCGGATGAGTTCCTCGGTTTTGCCGGAAAACATGCATCCGCAAATTACTTCTATCCAGCCTTGTTTTTTAAACATCAGGTTCGGGGTCATGGTTTTATCTCCTGGACGATCCTCAAAAAGGGCGGAATTACATACCGCGCAAATCATTGGGCCCGCGCCAGGGGTACCAATACTGGTCCTCGGCGCTGCGCAAGTCTTTGTCCTTGCCGGAATTGCCGCACAAGATATTAATGCGGAAAGAAAAAGAAAGGTTGTCGTTGCGGTCCCGCACGGTCACTTCGGCTATGGCGTCATGGAAGCGTTTGGAAAACCGCGCCGATTTGTTAAACAGACTGAAGTTTCCGTCTTCCAGCTGGAAATCTGCTCCCAGATCCAGCGTCCAGGAAGCGTCCGGCAGGCGCAGGCCGAAAAAAGTGGTGAAAGTGTATCGGTTGGAGTAGGTCTGGTACAGAGAATAAGGGTCCTGGTAGGTGTCATAATTGGTCATACCCAGGCCGAAACTCTGGCCTTTGACGTTAAAATTGCTTTGGAAAATGAAAGCCTGGTTCTTTTCAATCAAGTCGTAAAGGTTCTGCGCAAATAAATTCACCGTCCCGTCCGGAGAGTTATATCCCGCCTCCAGCAAAATGGGATCAATGCGGTGTTTGAGATGGTCCCAGGAGTTTTCTACTCCGTCATAGTTGACCAGGCTGAAGCCCGTGCTGATACGGACATAAGTATTAAAAGAGGGACGGAAATAGTCTTCAATATACAGGCGGTTGCGTTCTTCCCCATGATCAGGGGAGGAAGAATCCGTATGCAGGGTTCCCGTGGAAAAACGTTTGGTGTATTGATAGCCAAAATCCAGGGTGCCCAGCGGCGTGTCCGTCTGGAGGTTCAAGTCCGTGCCCACACGGCCGACCCAGGCGGTTTTGTCATTATAATCATTGTCTTCCAGACTGACATGCTGATCATAAAATACGCTGGGCAGGAATGTCAGGTTGCGGGCCAGGCGGATGGATTTTTCCGTCGTCCAGCGCGCATTGCCCTGTTTTTTCCATTCTTCTTCCATTAAGGAGGTGTTGTTGAAATTGACTTCCATGCGGTGTGTTAAACCCAATACAGGGTCTTTAAAGGGAAGGAGTGTATATTCCAGCTGCGGCAGATTGCGCTGTTTGGCTATAAATTCTCCGCGCTCCCAGTCGAAAATATCCTGCTGCACATAGCTTAAACGCAGCGTGGAGCGGCGGCTTTGGCGGGAGAGAGAGAAGTTGGTTTCCTGATCTTGGGTAAAAATATACGGATCTCCGCGGAAAAACGCGTCATTGAAATACGGGTCGGAGACCATGCGGAATTGCGTTTGAAACTGATACAGAGCCCCATTAGGGTTATTGAAATGGTCGGAACTGTCATACATTTCCCACCAGTATCCGCCGCGAATGCCCCAGCGTTTGGTGTCCTGAAGCTGGAAGGGGTGCCCGTCCACGGTATATTCTTCGTCTTTATCGGCCTGGTCGTTAATATAATATACTTCCGCGCTTCCTTTGAGCGTTTCGCTGGTCACGGCGGTCAGCCCCAGTCCCAGTCCTATGCCGGACTCCGTATAAAAATCCAGGTTTACCTTGGGCCGAAATCCCCAAATTTCGTTAAATACCGTGGAGGTTAATATACCAAATCCGGTGTCATTGCTTTGCGTGAAGTCCACATACGTGGTCCAGGGCTTTTTGCTGTCCAGGGAGCGCCAATATACCGGCAGCCATAAAAAAGGGATACCGTCGAGTTTAAATACGGCATTGGTGCCGAAAAGGCGTTTTTGGGGGGAAACTTTCAGGCTGCCCAGGGTGATGGTATAGTGCGGCGGTTCCTGGTCACAGCAGGTTAAAACGGCGCCTTTTAAACGCTGGGTGCCTCCGAGCGATGAGAGTTCTTTAGTAGAAATAACGCGCAGCGGCGGATAAACGGTGGAGGTGTTTTCCGCATAAAAGTCTTTGGTTTCATAATTGACGGAAAGGTTGTTGCCGTTTAAAGCGCCGCTTTCCGTTTCCACCTGCATGGGTCCGACGGAAGATACCGTTGTGTCGGCCTGATTGAGAGTAATGTCCTCCCCCGTGGCGGTGCGGGCCAGGCCGTCCTTGGTGTGTTGGATAATGGTCACGCCGCCCTGTAAATTGATTTTCTTTCCGTTAGGATCGGCAGAAGCCTCATCGGAGGTGAAATACACAAAGCCTTCTTCCCCGTCCGGCTTTGGCAGCACATTGTCCGCACCCAAAGCGGGCGCAGGCAGTAAGCACACAAGAAACAAGAAGGGGAAAAAGCGTTTCATTTATTTTTTCAATTCCTGGTTTATGGCGTACATGGCCGCTCCCACGCCGCCTATGTTGGGGTCTTGTGATACCAGGAGGCGGAGTTTTTTAAACGGCGTTTGTATTTGCTGGTGATGCAGTACGTTTTCCGCCGCCGGCAGGAAATATTTGGCCGCGCCGGACACCCCTCCGGTCAGCACCACGGTATCTACATCCAGCACTAAAACGACATTGGCTATGCCCACTCCCAGAAAGAAACCGGTGTCTTCCCAAATTTTCAGGGCCAGCGGGCAGCCCTGCTGCGCCGCGCGGGATACGAGTTCTATTTTAAAATCCTGCTCCGCCTGCACCATTTGCGCTAGTATAGACTGCGGGTGCTGCAAAATGCCTTCCATGACGCGCCGGCGTATACCAATAGTGCCCACAAACGCCTCCAGACAGCCGCGCGCGCCGCAGCCGCACTGCGGGCCGGTTTTGGTGCTGGCTATTTTCGTGTGGCCTATTTCGCCCGCGGTGCCGTTGGAGCCCTGGTAAAGCTCTTTGTTTAAAATCAGCCCTCCGCCCACGCCGGTGCCCAGCGTAATGACCAGTACATTGGTGCCCTGGCGTTTTAAAAAGCTTTCATACACTCCCCAGGCGGCCAGCGTGGCGTCGTTGGCTACGTAAGGGCGGATGCCGGTATGTTTTTGCAGGATGTCGGCCAACGGCCAGTCGTCCACGTCTTTAAATTTCAAATTTGGATTATAACGCAAAACTCCGCGCTGATTATTTACGTCCCCCGGGGCTCCTACGCCGACGGCCACTTTCTGGTCTGGATGCTGCGTCTTGATTTGATTGATAAACGCGGCTATTTGTTTTAAAAAGCCCTCCGCTCCGTGTTCATAATTGGTTTCCATTTTGTCTTTGCGGATGATTTCCCCGCGTTCGTTCATTACGTACAATTTTACAAATGTTCCGCCGATATCCACTCCTACGCCAATCATGGTTCAGGCTCCTTTGTTTTTAGGATGTGCGTGTTGGTACACGTCTTTAAGTTTGTCCAGGGATACGTGTGTATATACTTGGGTGGCTGACAAATTTTTATGCCCCAGCATCTCCTGCAAACTGCGCAAGTCACAGCCGTTGTTAAGTAAATGCGTGGCAAAAGAATGCCGCAGGCTGTGCGGGCTGACCCGGCGCGCCACGCCGGCTTTGATGGCCAAATGTTTGAAAATGTAGGCCAAACCGTCCCCCGTCAGCGGGGTGCCGTTTTTGTTTAAAAACAAGGCATCCTGATACTGCGGGTTCGGCCGTGTGGACAAATAATCCTTAATGGCGGCCAAGGCTTCGTTTGTAACGGGCACGTAACGTTCTTTGTTGCCTTTACCCAGCACTTTGACTACTCCGTTAAAAGAATCCACATCTCCTATTTTCAGCCCCGTTACTTCGCTGCGGCGCAGCCCGCTGGAATAAATCAGTTCAAAAAGAGCGCGGTTGCGCGCGGCCAGACGGCCTTTGTCCGCGGCAGCCTCCAGCAGACGCTCTACTTCCTCCGGGGTAAGGAACTTGGGCAGCAGACGCTCCCGTTTGGGGGCCGGCAGCAATTTAAACGGGTTTTGCTTCAGCAAATCCTGCTCCAGCAGATAATGCGTAAAACTGCGCAGGGCCGCTATTTTGCGCAGCATGGTGTTGCGGGCCGGGTGTTTGGCTGACAATGCCGCCAAAAAAGAACGTATAAATGCCGGCGTAAAAGCCTGTGCGGGCTGGGCTTGGCGTAGCTGGCAGAAATCGGCAAATTCCTCCAGGTCTTTCCCATATCCCCGCAGGGTGTGTCTGGAGAAGTTTTTGTTGTGCAGATGAATTAAGAATTTTTCCGCCAGCTCTCTCACGGCCGCCTCCGTACGTTTTTAAGCCTTTTCCTGCTGCGCCGTCGCTTTTATTTGCGCCACTTCTTCATCGGATACGGTTACGATGTTGCGGCATTTGGGATAGCCGGAGCAGCCCAGGAAGTACCCGCGTTTGGAGCTGCGCAGCACCAGCTTCTTGCCGCATTTGTCGCATATGCGCTCCGTCACAATGGGCCCGGCGGAAGCGACTTTATGTCCTTCGGCGTCAATGGAATACGTGTTTTTGCATTTGGGATAAGCTGAACAAGCCAGGAATTTGCCTCTGCGTCCCGTGCGTATGACCATGGGAGAGCCGCATTTGTCGCAAATCTCATCGGTTTTTTCGGGCATGATTTTTTCGCCTTCTTTGCCCAAATTGATTTTTCCTTTGCAGTTTGGCGCGTCAGAACAAACCAGATACTGCCCAAAACGGCTGGTTTTGAGCAACATGGGTTTACCGCAGAGGGGGCATTTTTCGTCAGTCTGTTTGGCTTCGGGCCGGCGCATGCCTTTGTCGGCTTCTTCCAACTCTTTTTGGAACGGGATATAGAAGTCATTCAGCAAGTCTACCCACTTTTGGGCTCCTTCGGCCACTTCGTCCAGTTTTTCTTCCACGCTGGCCGTGTAGGAAAGGTCCATAATTTCTTTAAAGAAATCTTTTAAACTTTCCGTTACGGTTATGCCCAGCTCCGTGGCCACGAGCTTGTTGCTTTTAGGCTGGCGCGCAATGTATTTGCGGTCCAAAATGGTTTTAATCGTCGGCGCATAAGTAGACGGACGGCCAATGCCGTGTTTTTCCAGCGTTTTAATCAGGCTGGCCTCGTTGTAATACGGCGGCGGCGTGGTTTTGTGGTCTTTGGTGGCGATTTCTTTGAGCGTCAGCGCGTCGCCTTCGGTCAGCTGCGGCAGCAGGGCGGTTTCTTCGTTTTCATTATCTTCTTCGTCTTTATACACGGACAGATACCCCGGGAATTTTACCGTCCGGCCGCCTGCGCGCAAGACGCATTTTTCGTCCGTTCCGGCGGTAATATCCACGGTAACGGTGTTAAACACCGCATCAGCCATTTGGCTGGCCACAAAGCGCAGCCAAATCAGCTCATACAATTTATACTGGTCCGCCGTCAGGTATTGTTTAATGCTCTGCGGCGTGCGGCGCACGTCCGTGGGGTGAATGGACTCATGCGCTTCCTGTGCGCCTTTTACTTTGCTTTTGTACACGGGAGCGTGGGCCGGTGCGTAGGCCGCGCCGTATTTTTCGGCAATAAATTTATGCGTTTGCTCCTGCAGCAGTTTGGACACGTTAAACGAGTCCGTTCTCATATAGGTAATTAAACCCACCGTCTGGCCCGCAATTTCAATGCCTTCATAGAGGTGCTGGGCCGTCATCATGGTTTTCTGGGAAGGGAAACCCAACTTGTTGTAGGCGTCCTGCTGCATGGAGCTGGTGATAAACGGCGGTTTGGGTTTTTGTTTGACTTCTTTTTTCTCTGTTTTGGCCACCGTGCACGGTCCCTGGCGCAGCAGCGTGCTGACGGGGGCCAGTGTTTCGGGTTTGTCAAAAACGGTGTTTTTTACTTTGTAATCTTCGGCGAACAGGTGGTAGGTTTTGGTTTGTTCCACGTTTTTACCGTCCCACTTTAAAAGCCGCGCCCAAAAAAGCGGCTGCGCGCCGGGTTTTTCAAATTGGGCTTTGAGCGTCCAGTACGGCTGCTCCTGAAATTCTTTGATTTCTTTGGCGCGTTCGGTCAGCAGGCGCACCGCCACGGACTGCACGCGTCCGGCGGAAAGGCCGGAAGTGATTTTTTTCCACAGCAGGGGGGAAAGCTTGTATCCCACAATGCGGTCCAGGATGCGCCGCGCCTGCTGGGCGTTGACGAGGTTGTCGTCAATTTTACGCCCGTGGGCGAAAGATTCTTTAATGGCGGTCGGGGTGATTTCATGGAAATAAATGCGCTGATAGCGGTCTTTGGGCAGTTTTAAGAGTTCCACCAAATGCCAAGCAATAGCCTCCCCTTCGCGGTCAGGGTCGGTGGCCAGGTAAATTTCGGAGGCGTTTTTGGCCGCCGCTTCCAGTTCTTTAATCAGTTTCTTGGCCCGTTCCACGGGTTGGTAGGTGGGTTTAAAACCGTGGGCAATGTCCACGCCCATATCGTGCGAAGGCAAATCCCGCACGTGGCCGAAAGAGCTGCGCACCAAATAGTCGCTGCCCAAAATTTTGCTGATGGTGCGCTGTTTGGTCGGGGATTCCACAATAACGAGTTTTTTGCCTTTGATGTTGTTGGTAGCCATAAATCACCTAAAATAAAAATTAAAATTTGTTTTTACTGTATAAACCGGCCTGGCAGGTCAAAAGTCCCTGCACCTCCAGTTCAAACAGCACCGCCGCCGCTTCCGGCACGGACAGGCCCAGTTCTTCCACCAGCTGGTCCGCCGACACTTGCCCGGAGCCGATGTGCTCCAGCACGCGTTTTTGCAGGTCCGTCAGGCCTTCGGTCTGTGCGATTTGCTCCGTACCGTCCTGCGGCGGAGCCTGCAAATCAAACAGCTGGGGGCTGGGTATATAGTCTATTATATCTTTTACGCAGGTGACAACGCCCGCCCCGTCCCGTATCAGGTTGTTGGGGCCGGCGCTTTGGGGGCTGTCTATGGGGCCGGGCACGGCCAACACGTCTTTGCCCTGTTCCAGGGCCAGTTTGGTCGTAATCAGCGCGCCGGATTTGGCTTCGCCTTCCACTACGACCACTACTTCGGACATAGCCGCTATGAGACGGTTTCTGCGCGGGAAATGAAAAGCGTTTGGCGGCTTGTTAAAAGGAAGTTCGGACACGATGGCCCCGCCGTATTTGAGCAGGGCGCGGGCCAATTCGCGGTTTTCGGGAGGGTAACAGCGGCCGATACCGGTGCCGATAAAAGCCACGGTGGGCTTTTGCAGGCGCACCGCGGCGGCGTGGCAGACGCTGTCTATGCCGCGCGCCAGCCCGCTGACGATAATCGCCCCGGCCTGGGCCAGCCCTTCGGCCAGCGTATTGGCCGCCCGCCGCCCGTAAGGCGTAATTTTGCGTGTGCCGACCATGCCCACGCAGGCCTGGTTTTCTTTGGGCAAAGCGCCCAATACATACAGGGCTACGGGCGCTTCTTTGAGCTCGCGCAATGCCCGGGGGTATTCTTCGTCTTCCGGCACCAAAATGC
>CALUXH010000099.1 GCA_944324695.1 uncultured Elusimicrobiales bacterium
GTACGCAGGGCGGATATGGCGGGGATAATTACTTTGGCTTCTTCATTGCCGAAGCGGCCGTTGTCGCCCCCGTGCGGGTTGAGGCTGCACAAGGCCATGTGCGGTTTTTTTATACCCAGTTTTTTAAGCGCGGCGGCAAAATCTTTTCCGGCGCGCACGATGCGGGCTTTGGTAAGGATTTTATGTAAATCTTTAATGGCAAAATGTTCGCTGACCAGCGCGCAGCGCATGGCGCCGCTGACAAACATCATCAGTGCCGTATTGCCGTAATATTTGCGCAGAAATTCCGTGTGGCCCGTAAAAGGGACTTTGGCCTTGGCCCAGCTTTGTTTGGATATGGGAGCCGTAACCACTGCCGTGCCTGGCTTTTGCGCGGCCAGTTTGCAGGCCAGTTGCAAAGCTTTGTAAGAAATTTCTCCGCCCCACGCGCTGGGCTCGGTACCGGAGGGTTGTTTGAGCAGGGATTCTACCGGTATCAACGCTCCCAAATCCGGGGTGTATCCGGCTTTTATTAAGGAGAAAGGTTCTCCAATGATAACCGCGTCGCATGCGGCCTGCACACGCGGGTCTTGCAGGGCTTTGACGGTTACTTCCGGCCCGATGCCCAGCGGTTCCCCGGCGGTGATGAATAAAAGTCTTTTTTCTTTTTTCGGCATAATTTCAAAAAGGCGGCTCCCGTTTGACGGGCGCCGCCTGGGTCGTAAAGGTTACATGTTACTTTTTGGCGTCGCCTTTTTCCGCGGGTTCTGCCTTTTTGTCTGTATCAGCGGCTTTGGCCGCTTCTTTTTTGGCTTCTTCCTGGGCGCGCTTGGCGGCTTCGGCCTCTATGGCGGCGTCTACTTCAAAGGTTTTGGTTACTTTGATGTCGGCTTTATCGGCCAGCCCGTTGACGTATTCGGCCAGCGCGGTCTGTATTTTCTGCTGGGCGATGTACTGGGCCAAATCACGCGAGATGTCGTCGTATCCGATTTCAGTTTCGGCGCGTTTTTCTTTTACTTTGATAATATGCCATCCGATATCGGTTTTAATCGGGGCGCTGACTTTGCCCACGGCCAGAGAAAAAGCCGCCTGGTCTATTTCTTTGGGGGCGATGCCCTTAATTAAAATCATGTCGCCGCCGCTGGCCGCAGCCGTTTGGTCTTCGGTGTATTTTTTGACGGCGGCGGAAAAGTCCATGCCTTCGTCCAGTTCTTTTTTAATTTGTTTGGCCAGCTCTTCTTTTTTCTTGGCGTCTTCTTTAGAGGTTTCCGGAGTAACGGCCAGATAAATATGGCCCACGCGCACCTGCTCGGAGGTCAGCTGTTTGAGTTTGGCCGCAATCAGCTGGGCTTCGCGCAGTTTCATGGGGTCTTCTTTTTCCAGTTTTTTCAACGCTTTGGTATTGTTTTTCATGGCCGCTTCCACATTGGCGTAGAGGGCTTTGACGTCGGCTTCTTCCACGGGTTTGACGGTGGCCTGGATTTGCGCTTCCATGAGTTTTTTGACGGAAATGTCTTTTCTGATTTTTTCTTTATAGCTTTTGAGCGTCATGTGCTGCTTTTTGAGCGCTTCGTTAAAACGTTTGTCGGCTCCCTTGGGATCTTGTTTGCCTTTTTCATCAACGATGAAACGGGTTTTAATTTCGTTGATGCCGTCGTCCACTTCGGAATCTTTGACCGTAATTTTGGCCTCATCGGCGGCTTGGTACAACAGTTCTTTGGAAATCAGCTCTTTAAGCACTTCTTTGCCCAAAAAGTCCTTGGCGTAAGGTTGCTCCAAAAACTGCGGCGCAGCCGCCTGGTACTGCTCAATAACCCCTTCATAATACGTGTCATAATCCGAAGCCAAAACGGGCTTGCCGTTGACGGTGGCCACGGATGATTCCATGACTTTTCCCTGCACACCCGCCGCCAGGCACAAGGCCAGCGCGGGCAACAAAAATTTATTCATCTTCTTCATAAATTACCACCTTATATTTATTTTGCAAAGCGTTTAGTACGGCATCTATTTTTTGATTTTCCAGTATAACGCGTATACGCGCGGCAGCTTCTTTTAACTTCAGTTTGTGCTCCCGCGTTTTCATTATTATATGAAATCCCTGCGCTGTTTTGACAAATCCCTGCACGCTGCCGGTGGGGGAATTGGCCGCAATGACTTCCAGCTCCGGTATGAACTCCCCGGGCATAAACGTAATCTCTTTGCCTTTGCTCTGATCCGGCGCGGTGGAGTATTGTTTTTCCAGCGTATTCCAGCGGCTTTTGGCTCGGCGCAGCTCGCGGTATACGGCGTCGGCGGTTTGGGCGTCGGAGATGATGATTTGTTTAATGGTCATTTCATAAGGATATTTGTCGTAATAAGCGGAAATTTCTTCGTCCGTAACGCTTAGCAGCCCCTTTTCTTGCAGACTCTGCTCCCACAGGCGGCCCAGCAGCTGATGGCCGTATTCTTCATAAATGTCTTTAAGCTGCTGGCGCTTGTCTTCCATGGCGGTCAGGTATACGTCGGACTGGTCCAAATTTTCATCTTTGGCGTCCAGTGCGATGAGCCGTTCCCTCGCCAGGAGATTGATAAAGTTCCGTCTGCCGACGGCCGTTTGGGCAAATTTGCGGTCATCCTGCGTCAGCACGGCCAAGCGGTCATCCAGCTGCTGTTGGGTAATCACATCCGGCCCTACTTGAGCCACGATGATTTCATCGGCGGCCGGCTCCGTCCCCTCTGCCGCATCCGGTTCTTGGGTTTTGTGGCAGGCGGCCAATAACAAAAGGGATAAACATACAAGGCTGTATTTTTTCATATCTTATACTATAGCATTTTGGGATTTTAATAGGGTTTCGAAAAAGCCGATGGCCTTTTCCGCTTCCGGCACGGGGTCTTCTTCTTTCCCGATGCGCAAGCGCAGCCCATCGCCGTTGCGCGATTTAATGAACTGCACGCGAGGGCCGTATTTTTCCAATACTCGCGCGGGCAGGTCGGGCGGCATTTGAAAGTCGCTGGTAAATAACAGGTCCAGTGCGCCGTAGGCAAATTCCACATGATAAATTTTCAGCAGACCCGCCCGGCGCGAAAGCTGCAACACGCGGTTTAAATTATGCAGTTCCTGCGGTACCGGCCCGGCCAGGTCGGCCAGCTTGTCCAGGATTTTCTGCGCCCGTGTTTCATCGGCACTCATGAGCTCTTTGTAGTATTTCAGGCGGTCGCTGTCGTCGGGGATATAATCGGGCGGGATATAAGCCGCCAGCGGCAGATTGACCGTGGCGCGTATTTGGCGCACCACTTTTTCACCTTTTAGTTTTTTAACTTCATTGGCCACCAAATCGCAATATAAACTCAAGCCCACTTCATTGACGTAGCCGTGCTGCTTGACGCCCAGCAGTTCTCCCGCGCCGCGTATTTCCATGTCGCGCAAAGCCAGTTTAAAACCGCTGCCCAAGTCGCTAAATTCCATCAGCGCGGCCAGGCGTTTTTTGGCTTCTTCGGTGGGATCTTTTTCCTGAGGGGCTTTATAAGGCATGGCCAAAAGCTGTTTATACGTGTCTTCTTCCGGTGCGGGGGATTTTTTGAACAGCCAGTCGGGATGAAATAAGTAACAATAGGCCTTTTTGTCCCCGCGCCCGATGCGCCCGCGCAGCTGGTACAGCTGCGCCAAACCGAAATTTTGCGCGTTTTCCACAATAAGCGTGTTGGCGTTGGTGATGTCTAATCCCGATTCAATAATGGTGGACGCCAGCAGAATGTCGTATTTGCCGTTGTTGAAATCCCACAGCGTTTGTTCCAAATCGCTTTCTTTCATCTGCCCGTGCGCCATGCAAATGCGCGCTTCGGGCACCAGACGTTTTAGAAAGAGGTAGCGGCTTTCCATACTTTGCACGCTGTTGTAAACGTAATACACCTGCCCGCCGCGCGCCAGCTCCTGCGTGATGGCCGCCGCGGCCAGCTCGTTGTTCCACGCGGTGACGACGGTTTTAATGGGCGTGCGCCCGCGCGGGGGAGTGTCTATGAGTGAAATGTCGCGCAGAGCCGAAAGCGATTGGTTTAACGTGCGCGGTATGGGCGTGGCGCTGAGCATTAAGGTATGTACGCCGGCGCTTTTGGCTTTGATTTTTTCTTTTTGTTTGACTCCGAAGCGGTGTTCTTCGTCAATAATCACCAGTCCCAGGTCTTTAAAGGAAATATCTTTGGAAAGCAATCGGTGCGTGCCGATGATGATGTCGCACACGCCGTCTTTGATTTGCTGGATAATTTCACGCTGCTGGGCCTTGGTCTGGAAGCGGCAGAGCATTTGCACGTTGACGGGAAAACCTGCCATGCGCTTGGAAAACGTTTTGTAATGCTGGTCGGCCAAAATGGTGGTGGGCACCAGCATCATCACCTGTTTGCCGCTCATGACCGCGTGCAGGGCCGCGCGCATGGCCACTTCGGTTTTGCCAAAGCCCACGTCGCCCACCAGAACGCGGTCCATGGGTTTGTTGCGTGAGAGGTCGCGCAGGACGTCCTCTATGGCCTGCGTCTGGCCCGGGGTTTGTACATAGGGGAAAGAGTCGGTAAATTCTTCTTCTATGCGCGCGTCGCCGGGCAGGGCCTGCCCTCCGGCGGCTTGGCGCAGGGCTTCCAGGCGTAAAATTTCCTTGGCGGTTTTCTGCGCTTCTTCTTTGACGCGTTTTTTGACGTCTTTCCATGCTACGCCGCCCAGAGCCGACAATGCCGGAGCCTTGCCGCCCGCGCCGATGTATTTCTGCACGCGTTTAAAATCATACATGGGCACATACAATTTGCTGCCGCGGCGGTATTCAATAATCAGGCAGTCGGTCGGGTTCTCTTCTTTGTCCATGATTTCCAGCCCCAGGTATTTGCCGATGCCGTGATTTTGGTGCACCACATAGTCTCCGGGGCGCAGTTCTTTAAAGCGCACTTTCTGCGCGCCCTGTACGTCAAATTGTTTGAGCACGGACGAGGCGCGGTAGCGGCGGTTTAAGATTTCTGCCGATGTAATCAGCGCAAATTTTTCGTCGGGGCAATAAAAACCTTGCGTCAGGGGGGAAATTCTAACCGGCAGGTTTTTTAAGTGTTCATAATCCTGCATCAGTTCGCTTAAGCGGTCCTGCTCGCCGCGGTTTAAACAGGTAACGGTTACCTGCATGCCCTGCCTGTGCAGAGAAGCCGCCTCCGTATCCAATAATTTAAAATTGGCGTTAAATTCAATATTGGCTTTTAAATTGCAGTTCGTGCCTTCGTGTGTGGGCAACTGCGTCAGCACGGCGGAGGAAGGATATTTCGTAAAATCAAAATCTTTGGGCGGCTCGTCAAACACATATTGTGCTTTGTTCACATAATCGGCCAGTGCGGCGGGTTCGCGGTCAAATTTCAGCGGCAGAACAGCGACTTCGTCTTTGCGCTCTTTGGTGTTTTGGGTGTCAATGTCAAAACTGCTGATCGTTTCCACGCGGTTGCCCGCGAAATACAGACGCAGCGGGCGTTCCTGCCCGGGCGGGAAAATGTCCACCACGCTGCCGCGCACGGCGTATTGGCCCGGAATTTCGGTGTAATCTTCGCGTGTGTAACCGCGGTGCTGCAAAATGTCCAACAGGTCGCCGCGCCGTAATACAGCCCCACGGGTTACGGTAAAAGTATTGGCGCGGAAATCTTCCGGCGAGGGCAGGGGCGCGGTCCAGTCCGCATATTGCGCGGAGACGGCAAAAGGCCGTTTGCCGTTAAGCAGTGCGTGCAGAGCGGCCATTTGGCCCGTTTTTTGTTCGGGGAAAGAAATCAGGTTAACGGCGCCGGTCGGCGCAAATTCTTCCAGCGCATTTATAAACAAGTCCGGATCCTGCGCGGTCAAATAAAGCACGCTTTGCCCCGCGGACAAATATTTCTTAAAAGTAAAGTATCCGGCCGCGCTTTGATTGGGCAGGCCGTAGTAAAAAAGTATATCCGGTTTGTTTGGCGTTGTCATAAGTGAAAAAGCCCGCCGCATATGGCGGGCACAAAGAGATTAAAAGCTGGTGGGCTCGGTGCCTTTTTTGAACGCTTCCAAAAATTTGTTCGGGTCGGTCGGCGTGGCCAGTTTGCCTGTGTTGGGGTTGATGTAAGAGAAGGAAATGCCTTCCGGCACGGGGAAGTCGTCCTTTGGTTCGTCCTTTAAAATTTCCTGCATAATGGCCGTCCACCACCGTGCGGTGGTGCTGCCCTGCCACTGGTATTTTTCCTGGGAGGTATCGTCGTCATAGCCCATCCAGGCCGCGGCGGCGGTGTGCGGGGTCATGCCCACAAACCACATGTCGCGGTGGCTTTGCGTGGTGCCGGTTTTGCCGGCCAGCGGCCGGCCCAGCGCGCGGGCAGAACGGCCGCTGCCGTTTTGCACCACACCTTTCATCATGTTGATGAGTAAATACGAATCCTGCGGGGTAAACGCTTCGGTTTCCTGAGAGATGTGTTCCTCCAATATGCGGCCGTTGTTGTCTTCCACCTTTTCGATATAGTAATTGTCCGTGTGTATGCCGCCGTTGGCAAAGGTGGTCAGCGCGGCCAGGTGTTCGTCCAAATGCAAAACGTTTACGCCCAGAGCCAGTGCGGGTACGTTGGGCAAGGCTCCCGTCAGGCCGGCTTTGCGCGCCACAGAAATGACTTTGCGCGGCCCGATGGCGTCTATTAAATTGACGGCTACCAAATTTTTAGATTTTTCCAGTGCGCGGCGCAAAGTGATCCAGCCTTCATTGCGGCCGCCCAGGTTTTGCGGCGCCCAGACATTAAAAGATTTGTTGGCGATAAAGGACTGGGAGGCCAGCTCCAGCGAATACAAATCGGAGTTTTCATTAAAAGTATGCCAATTGCGTCCGTCAAAATAGAACATGCTGGGCAGATCTTTGACTAGCGTGGCGGGCGTGTAGCCCTGCTGCAGGGCGGCCATCCAAACATATGGTTTAAAAGAAGAGCCGGGCTGGCGGTTGGCCTGCGTGGCGCGGTTAAATTTGCTGTCTGCAAAGCTGCGCCCGCCGATAAGTACGCGTACCGCTCCGGTCTTTACGTCGCGCACCATAAACGCCCCCTGCAAGCGCGGGAAATCGGGCAATTCTTCTTTGTCCTCTTCAGGATCTTCCGCTTCCACTTTTTCCGTTTCGGCGTCGGGATCTTCGGGTTCTATCTCTATGCCCAGGCCTTTGGCTACCACCATGTCCAGCTCGTTGAGCTTTTCATTCATGATTTTTTCGGCAATTTCCTGCTGGTCAATGTCCACGGTGGTATAAATATTCAAACCGCCTTTCCACAGGGTTTCTGTGCCGTATTTGGCTTCCAGCATTCGGCGTATATGCTCTATAAAATACAGGCCGGGGGTGGTATCTTCTTCCGGAGAGGGTTCTTTTTCCGGCAGCGGCTCGGCTTTGGCCGTTTCCATATCCTCTTTGGTAATATAGCCCTGTTCGTACATGACCTGCAATACCAGGTCACGCCGCGCTTTGGCGCGCTGCGGATTGGCAAAAGGGTTGTAATTGCCGGGGGAAGGAATCAAGCCCACAATCAGGGCCGCTTCGCCGGTGGTCAGTTCGTCCAGCTCTTTATTAAAATAACGTTTGGCGGCGGCTTTGACGCCGTATGCTCCGCTGCCGAGATAAATTTCGTTTAAGTACAATTGCAAAATTTCCGGCTTGCTGAAGCGGTGTTCTATTTGTACGGCCAAAATAATCTCGCGGATTTTGCGGATAATCTTTTTTTGCTGGGTCAGGAAAACCCCGCGCGAAAGCTGCTGGGTAAGCGTGGATCCGCCCTGCTTGGCGCTGCCGCTTAAAATGTCGTGCATCAGTGCGCGCAGAATGCCGCGCACGGAGAATCCGGCATGCTCAAAGAAATCACGGTCTTCCATGGCCACCACGCCGTTTTGCAGGTCTACGGGGATTTCTTCCAGCGGTACCATGCTGCGTTTTTCTATGGAAAATTCGTGAATCAGCTTACCGTTTCGGTCAAATACTTTGCTGGTCAGGGAAGGGGTGTATTCTTCCATTTCATATACGGGGGGAATGCCGGAGAAGATATAACGCATAAACACCGCCCCGCCGATAATACATACAAACAGCGCGGCCAGTATGCCGTATAAAACGAATTTGGAAGTTATAAATCTGCCCAGCTTTTTCATTTAATAATTATAGCAAACTTGCCCCTTCGCCAGGCGTATCCGTTCATCCGGGCGCTTGAGTGGCGCGGGGAATTTGGCTGGCTACCCGTTATGGGTTAGGCCGCGTCGGCGGCGCTTGAAGCCGCCGGATAAGTATTCTGTGGAAAAGAGCCTAAAAAATAGTAAAATCTAACTAAGACGAAAACGGGGGACGCATGGCTGAACCAAAGGATGAGAAAAAGAGCTGTATTTATCCGTGCCCCGGTGAGTGTGCGGAAACGGCGCTGTTTGTGGATGACTCTTCTTCCCTTACTTCTATTAAAGAAAAGGGGGTGGAGGGGTATGACTTGGTATATGTGGCGGACATGCGCAACAAACAGATTTTTATGTTCGGCAAACCTGCGGGTTTTTGTATGCAGGTTTCCGTAGATCCCAGCCAGCCCGTGCACAACCGCGCCCATGAAAAAGCGGCCCAAGGCGAAGTGGTCAGCTATGAATGGAGCGTGTGCGAAGGTAAAAACACCTGTTTTTTTCAGTCTACTCTCATCCCGCTGCGCGACAGTGAAGGCCAAGTGGGCAGCGTGTTGGGACTGGTCAAAAATATTACGTCCTGGGCCTATAATTATTCCCATACGCACTTTTTAAAGGAAATGGGCGGGCGCACATTCCCGCAGCTGCTTTTGATGGCGCGCGAGGAAGAGCGCAAGAAAATTTCTTCGGCTTTACATGATGAGATAGGCTCCGCGGCGGTGATTTTGACTTCGCTTTTAAGCATGGTCAAAGACAGCGTCAGCGCCGGCAAGCGCAAGCAGGCCCTAAAAGATATTGCGGATTTGGACGTGCAGATTAAAAACTGTATTGAGCGCGTAAAAAACATCGTGGTCAGTCTGCGGCCTCCCAATTTGGAAACGATTACGCTGGCCGACGCCGTGCAGGAATTGCTCAGCCATATGACGCAGTATAAAAACATCAAGCATACCTTTACGGCGCAAAGCGATGACGGAACGGCCGTATCCGACGAAGTAAAGATCGTTTTGTACCGCGTAGCGCAGGAAAGCCTCAACAATGTGATTAAACATTCCGGCGCGACGCGTGTGGATGTAAGTATTAAACGCGGCGTAAAAAACATAACGCTGAAAATAAGCGACAACGGAAAAGGCTTTGAACAGTCTGCCCAGCAGTCCATTAATCACATCGGGTTGCTGTCCATGAGGGACGGCGTGGCCTATCTGGGCGGGAAACTGACAATTAAGAGCAAACCGGGCCAAGGCACCGTGATTGAAGCCAAATGCCCGAAGGTCGCGTACGGGGTGAACAGGATATGAGTATAAAAGTGGTATTGGCAGACGATCACGCAATTGTGCGTGACGGTGTGCGCGCCGTGTTGGAGCGCAAAGGAAAAGACATGGAAGTGGCGGCGGAAATTTCCAACGGCAACCACAGCTTGGCGCTCGTCGTACTCGCCGTCCAGCAGAGTGTTAATCTCCATTTCTGCGAGGTCCGTGCGAATTTGTGCCAAGTCGTCGCTGGCTTGCTTCACCGAATCCGGGTCGTCCAAGTCAT
>CALUXH010000100.1 GCA_944324695.1 uncultured Elusimicrobiales bacterium
GGCACAAATTTAGGCGCGGGCAACACTTGGCTGGTTTTGGTCAGCTCGGTCAGTTTACCCAAACGGCAGACGCGGCAAATGGCGGCCCACTTGTCTTTATCTTCCGTCACAAAAGACAGTGCCGTCCCCACGCTGCCGGCGCGGCCTGTGCGGCCTATGCGGTGTATGTAATCTTCGGGGCATTGGGGCAAATCGTAATTAATCACGCAGGAAATGTCCGCCACGTCCAGGCCGCGCGCGGCCACGTCGGTAGCCACCAGTGCGGGCACGTCCCCCAGGCGGAACTGCTCCATAACCTGCCGGCGGCGGCTCTGACGCAAATCTCCATGCAGGGCGGCGGCTTTGCAGCCGTAAAGTTTGAGTTGTTTGGCCAGCCGGTCCGCGCCGTGGCGGCTTTTGACAAACACCAGCACCGAGCCTTTGCGCGTATTGAGTTCATGCACCAGCTGGGGCAGTTTGTCGCGCGTGGTCAGACGTACAAATTGCTGCAATACCAAATCCACCGGGCGCGTGACGGAGCCGATTTGCACGCGCACGGGGTTTTCCATAAAATCAGCGGCGAGGCGTTCAATTTCTTTGGGCAGGGTGGCGGAAAACAAAAGCGTCCGGCGCGGGGCGGGCATGGCCGAAGCGATTTTGCGCACGTCGGGGATAAAGCCCATATCCAACATACGGTCGGCTTCGTCCAGCACCAAAAATCCGGCGTTTTTTAAAGACAGACTCCTGCGGCCGATATGGTCCAGCACGCGCCCGGGCGTGCCGATAATCACGCGCGGTTTACGGCGCAAATCGGCGTATTGTTTATGGATATTGTCCCCGCCGATAATCAGCGCGGACGGCATTTCCTTGGGGTCGGCCAGCAGGCTCTTCAGCGCGTCCTGCGTTTGCTGCGCCAGTTCCCGCGTGGGCGAAAGAATCAGCGCGCTTTTCCCCTCCGTTTCCCGCAGGAGCACGATTAACGGAAGCAAAAAAGCAAACGTCTTTCCCGTGCCCGTCTGCGCGGTGGCCAGCACGTCTTTGCCCTGCAAAAGCGGCGGCAGGGCGGACTGCTGCACGGGCGTGGGCGTTTCTATGCCCAGGCGGCGCAGGGCGGCACGCAGGTCCGGCGGCAGGCGGTCAAACGCGTTCACGCGGCCTCCTCTTTGCCGGACATAATTTGCTCACACTGCTCGTTTAAAAACAGCCACCGCTCTTCTATGTTGGATATTTGGTCGCCCAGCAGAACCAGCTCTATGCTGTTGTCTGCGTCGTAACGCTGCAAAAGCAGGTTTTCCAATTCCTGTTTGCGCTTGTTGAGTTTTTCCAGTTTTTTGTCCAGTTCGCGGATTTCTTTTTTTAAGGGAGCCAGCTCCGCGCGGCGGCGGGCGGCGTTTTGGCGGCGGGCCTCGGCGGAATTTTCTTTGTCGCTGGCCTGGCCCGCGCGGCCGTTTTTGGTCAGCAGGCTGTTTTTGTAATCTTCCAAATCCCCGCGGTAAATTTGGCACGTGCCGTCTTTGACCAGCCACAGGGTGTCGCAGGCCATTTCTATCACGTGCAAATCGTGCGTAATCAGCACCACCGCGCCTTCATAGGCGTTGAGCGCCTCCAGGAGCGCCTGGCGCGAAAGAATGTCCAGGTGGTTGGTCGGCTCGTCCAAAATCAGCAAATGCGGCGCGTCGCGCGTAATCAAGGCCAAAAGCAGGCGGGATTTTTCGCCGCCGGAGAGCTTGCCTATCAAGGTATCCGACTTGGCTTTGTTTAAGCCAAACGCGCCCAGCTGCGCGCGGATTTGCGTTTCGGTGCCGTCGGGCATTAACTCCGACAGCTGCTCGTACGGCGTTTTATCCACGTCCAGCTCTTCAGTCTGGTGCTGGGAGAAATAGGCGATTTTAATTTTTTTGGCCACGGTCATGCGCCCGCTCATCAAAAGCAAACGGTGCGACAGAATTTTGGCCAGCGTGGATTTGCCGTTCCCGTTGGCGCCCAAAAGCGCGATGCGGTCGTCTGGCTCCACGCGCAGCGTCAGGTGCCGCAGCACGGGTTTGTCGTCATACCCAGCCACGCCGTCCTCTATGGTAATCAGGGCCTGCGTCAGACGCGAAGGCGAAGGAAACTGAAAATGCACTTCGGGATCTTTAATGACGGCGGGCGGCTGGCCCATTTTTTCTATCATTTTAATGCGGCTCTGGGCCTGCTTGGCTTTGCTGGCCTTGTAGCGGAAGCGGTCCACAAAAGACTGCAAATGCGCCACCACGCGTTCATGCTTGGCCGCGGCCAGGCGCGCGCCTTCCTGCTCGGCTTCGCGCGTGCGCTCATAGGTGTCATAATTGCCGTTATAGAGTTTTAATTGCGCTTGCTCCACGTGCACGATTTTGTCGCACAGGCGGTTTAAAATGTGCCGGTCGTGGCTGATGAGCAGGACGGTCTTGTCCGTCTTGGCCAAATAATTTTCCAGCCAGGCGGAGGTTTCCAAATCCAGGTGGTTGGTCGGCTCGTCCAAAAGCAGGCAGTTGCTCGGCGCGTACAGCGTGGCCGCCAGATTGGCGCGCACTTGCCAGCCGCCGGAAAACTCTTTTAACGGACGTTCAAAATCGGCATTTTCAAAACCCAGCCCGCTTAAAATGGCGCTGGCTTTGGCCTTGGCCGCGTGCGCGCCCAAGCTGTCCAGGCGGTCATAAATTTCGGCCATGCGCTCGCCGGACAAATCCGTGCGGGTCAGCTCCCGCTGAAGACGCGTAATTTCTTTGTCGGCTTCCAGCACAAATTCCAGCAGTTTTTTGGACGGATCTTTAATGTCCTGCGCCACTGTGGCAATTTGTGTACCGCGTGAGATTTCTATTTTTCCCCCGTCCGGGAACAGTTCCCCCGTAATGAGTTTAAACAGCGTGGATTTGCCGCACCCGTTCAAACCCACCACCCCCACCTTTAAACCGTCCGGCAGGAGCAGGTTGGCCTCTTCAAACAGGGTGCGCAGCCCGAAATGGAAGGATAAATCTTTAATCTCTATCATGTAAATATATTATAGAAAATTTCCGTCTTACCCCGTCGTAAAACATACGTTTTAAGACGGCGGCCCGACGCGGCGGCCAACAAGACAAATTTGATAAAATAAGCCCATGAGCCAGAACTTTATCGCGCTGGACTTTGGCAGCGGCCAAATATCGGGCGTATTGACGGTGTATGACGAAGACACGGGCACCTGCCGCGTGCGCCACGCCGCGCGGGTCATTTGCCCCGCCGTCAGCGCGTGTTATGTGTTGGACTTTCAGGCGGCTTCGGCCGCCGTGCGCCGCCTGCTGGAGCAACTGGGCGAATATGCCGCTTTCACCCCCACCGTGGCCGTCGGTCTGCGCGGGGATTTTTTAAGTTTCCGCCGCGTCGGGGGCTGCCAGTCCGTGGAAGGGCGCAATCACGTCATTACCGCCCGCGACGTACAGAGCGCCCTGGACAGCGCCGTCCCGGCCAATCTGGACGAAAACCTGGAAGTGGTGGACCTGCGCCCGCAGACATTTACCATTGACGGCAAAAGCGGCGTGCAAAACCCCGTGGGGCTGGCCAGTTTTTTCCTGGAGGCGGAAGCGTTTTTGTCCGTCGGGCTCAAAACGCACCTGACCAATTTAAACCGCGTCATGGCCGCCGCCGGTTGTGAAGATTTTGAAGCCGTGCCCACCGTGCTGGCTTTGTGCGAAAGTCTGGTCAAACCCGAAGAGAAAAAATCCGGCGTACTGCTTTTGGACATCGGAGCGGCCAACAGCTCCGCCGCGCTGTATCACAAAGGGTTGCTGGAAGACGCGCGGGAAATATCTTTCGGAGCGGACGTTATTTTGCAGGAAGTGGCCGAAGTACTGCAAAACGACCTGGACGGCGCACGGCGCGCTTTGAAGGGCTATAATTACGGCGACGATGAGATTATGGACGACGTATTGGACGAAGCCGCGCGAAAACTGATGCTGAAAATACAAACCGAGCTTCGCCAGTCTTTGCCCTACATCAAATACGCCCCCGCGCAGGCCGTGCTGAGCGGCGGCGGAGCGGGGCTGCCTGTAAAAAACGCCGCCAAAAGCGTGCTGGGCCTGCGCCGCGCGCGCATCGCCGCGCATGACGATTTAATTTCCGACGGGGAAGATTTGCTCGCCCCGCAATACACCTCCGCCCTCTCTTTGGCACTTTACTCCCAAAAACACGGCGGCCGCGCCGAGTCCGCCTCTTCCGCACGGGAAAAAGCCGCCGGATTTTTGGACCGCATGCTGGCCAAACTGGGGCTGAATTAATATCCTTTCTTTTTCCAAAAACCGGGAATTTTGTATACTTTTCCTATGCATATTCACAGAGGTAAAATAATGCGCATGAAAATTACACATCCGGATGACCTCGCAGCCCGAA
>CALUXH010000101.1 GCA_944324695.1 uncultured Elusimicrobiales bacterium
AGCTCACACTCCGGGCCGGACATGAACAATCCCTTGCCCAATTAATGGGTGCCTCTGCCCACGTTGCCGCAAAGGAACCGTGCCTTTTTAATTCGTCCTTGCGAAAAAACGCGAACAAGAAACCGCCCCGGCTTTGGCCGGGGCGTGTGTTGTATGTCTCCCTGCCAAGCCGGGATTTGTGCGCGCCGTACGTTTTTGTTTTTGCCGTTTATTTGCCGAGCCTTGACTCGTTTTTTTTTTTTGATACACTTTTCGCATGAAAAGTAAGAAAAACGCCGCATTTACGCTAATAGAGCTATTAGTCGTCGTTTTAATTATCGGTGTATTGGCTGCCATAGCCGTGCCCCAATATCAAACGGCTGTAGTAAAAGCGCGTGCCATGGCCTTGCTTCCTTTGCTGCGCAGTATCAGCGATGCACAGCAGCGTTATTATATGGCCAACGGGCATTATAGTGCCTCTTTTTCGGACCTGGACATTGGGATGCCTGCCGGGGGCGTGCTTTCCGAAGGGGGAGAGGTTGCCGAAACATTAGACTATAAAGATTTTGCCTGTTACCTGCGGGAAAGTACGTCTGATTTATATTCGGCGTACTGCTCTTCCAAAGTTTCCGGCAGCCCGGCTATGGAGAAGTATTATAAATACCCTTATTTTATCTGCTGGGCCCCCAAAACGGAAACAAGCACCTCGGACAAAATAAAAAATGCTGTTTGCAAATCCATAACCGGCCAGACAGAACCGGATTCGCATAATGACAATTCGGTGGGATATAGGCTTTATTAAATGAAAAGAGGGGTGCCCCTCAATGTGCCGGATCTTAAAAACCTCGTTTTTCGGACGGGGTTTTTTGCATAAAAGATTATTTATTGAGCAGGCGGCGCAAAAGGATGTCGCTGTAAGGCTGGGGGATGTTCATGCCCGGCGAAGCCGTTCGCCCGGCCTGCGGCCCGTGGTAATCCGAGCCGCCCGTAGCGAACAAATCATATTTGCGCGCGATTTTCAACAGTTCCTGTTTGAGCGTATAGCTGTGTGCCGGATAGAATACTTCCACCCCGTCCAGTCCCGCTTCCGTCCATAGCGGGAAGTTCCACACGTCCTGCACCAGCCCCGGATGGGCCATCACGGCCAGGCCGCCGGCTTTTTTAATTTCCCGTATGGCTTCCACCACGGTTACCCCGGCGGAAGGCACGTAACCCGCCTTGCCCGGCACAAGGTATTGGCGGAAGCCCTCCTGGCGGGAGGGGACGATTTTTTTCTTTTTTAATGCGTCGGCCACATGCGCGCGGGAGACGGTATTCCCCGCCAGGGAAAATACATCTTCTTCCGTGATGTTTACGCCGCTGTCCGCGAGCTGTTTGATGATTTTTTTAATACGTTGTACGCGGTTTTCCCGGTTTTGTTTTAAAAAGGACTGAAAGCGGGTATCGGTTAAATCCACATTATAGCCCAAAAAATGCAGATGGTCATGTTCCCGGGTGCTGATTTCCACGGCGGATACCCAATCCATGCCGTGCTTTTCGCTTTCGGCTTTTGCGCGCAACACCCCATCGGTCGTATCATGGTCAGCCAACGCAAAAATTTTTACGCCGGCCTTCCACGCCCCGTACGCCACCTCTTGCGGAGAAGAGGTGCCGTCGGAATAAAACGAATGGGTGTGCAGATCCGCCTTGAACATGTTACACGCGTTCCACGGCGGTTACGCCCGGGACGGCTTCTTTGATTTTGCGCTCCACGACGGCTTTAAGCGTCATTTGTGCGGCAGGGCAACCGCCGCAGCGGCCGCGCAGGCCTACGGTGACGATGCCCGTTTTCTCATCTACGCCGATGAGCTGTATATCGCCTCCGTCCGACTGCAAAATGGGACGGATTTGGTCAATGACGGCTTCTACTTGTTCTTTCATATTCGTCTCCAAAAAGGAAGATTTTTTATATTATAGCTCTTTTTAAAGGCCGCCTGCCGGCCGGGGGCTTGCAAAAACGGGCCGCATATTTGCTATACTCTTTAAAGAGAAGCAGGTATTTATTGTTAAGGAGATTTTTATGAGAAAAATGATCGTTTTCGCCTTGCTTGCTTGTTTTGTGTCCGTTCCGGCTTTTGCGCAGAAATATGCCAGCGTCAACACGACCAAGGCCAATGTCCGCACCTGCGCCGGGACCAAGTGTGCCGTAAAATTTTATGTTTGGAAATATACTCCGGTGCTGATGCTGCGCACCACTCCGGATAAAGAATGGGTGGAAATAAAAGATTTTGAAGGGTTTACCGGCTGGATTTCCGCTTCTCTGCTCAGCCCCAACGGAGGCATGTCTGCCGAGGTGGATTTGAACGTGCGCAGCGGGCCGGGAGTAAGCAACAGCATTGTTTGCACCGTGGAAAAAGGATACCCTTTTAAATACATATCTAAGAAAGGTTCTTGGATAGAAGTGGAAGATGACCCGGAAGATCCCAGCCAGGGCGTTTGCCGGGGGTGGGTGTACAACCAGAACCTTTGGGGTTTCTTTAAGCAATAAGATGCCGTTTGTGCGTTTTGCGCGCAAAAAGATATAATATTATTATGAAAAAACTTTTAACAGCAGTAGCTTTGGCCAGTATGGCCGTATGCGTTCTTTGTGCGGCGCGTAAGGTAAACGAAGGTCGTTTTAATGTGACCGGTACGGTAACCGTGCCCGAACGTTTGGCTAAAGTGGCGGAGGCAGATAACAATTCCTGCGCTATTATCGTTAAAAACGCGGCCGATGTGCCGGTGGCTATTAAACGCATCGTCAACCCCAAATTCCCTCTGGCTTTTGCGTTGGGAGAAGAGGATTTGTTGGCGCTTGACGTGGAAGGGGATTTAAAACTGGAAGTGCAAATTAATAACCACGGGAAGCTGGGCGTTATCAAGGAAGGTGATATCTTTGGCTCGGCCGACACGGTTATTAAGCCGAACGCTAAAGATATTTTGGTGCAGGCCGATAAAATGACCGGGATGCCGAAGCTGGCGCGTAATGTGCGGGGTAATTTCTTCCGTACGGCCGCCCGTTAGGATGCTGCAGACGCTTTAAAACCCGCCCGAAAGGGCGGGTTTTTTAATGCAACGGCTCACAATTTCCCCGGCGTAAGCCGGGGAGTTTCATTGTTTTTTACAAACGCAACCTCGGGCTTGTGCCCAAAGAAATCGCGCCGCAAGAAAACGGAGGTTCTTTTTTGTTGGACGAAAGTGGCAAAAGCAAGCGAAACTGAAATTTTGAAACAAAAGAATCCCCGGGGTTGCCCCGAGGAATTTTATAAAGTTGTCCCGAACATCATTCTAAGTCATCATATAAAGTTCTCCCAAAGCATAAAACCGTTGTCCGGAAATTGTTTTGGAAAATAGTTTTTTTGCCGCGGCCGTTACGCAGGTTGTCGTTACTGTTTTTTTCGGGTGTTTTTGTCGTTTAACGGTTTGGCTTGACTCGTTTTTTTTTTTTGATACACTTTCCGCATGAAGAGCGAGAAAAACGCCGCATTTACCCTGACAGAGTTGTTGATTGTTGTTTTAATCATTGGCATATTGACCGCTGTAGCCGTGCCGCAGTATCAAAAGGCGGTAGCCCGGGCGCGCGCGGCGGAAGCCGTGACGTGGCTGCGCGCGGCCATGGAAGCGCAGGAACGACACTTTATGGCCAACGGGACATTTACCGACGACATTACCCAATTAGACATAACCTTGCCGGAAATGCAATATTATAATTTGGCCGGCTGTAACATAAACGGGAACTGTCGCGTTAATGCAAAAAAACAGTATCAGGATACCCTGCCGTCTTTTGAATGGTACCCGAATATTCCTTCCGGGAATATCCATTATGCTTCATATGCCGGCAAACACTGGTGTCGCACGCAGGACAAATATCCCGCAGCCATAGAAGTATGCAAGGGGCGGGGCGCCTATGATATGTCTATAGGCGATCATCGTTATTATCAAATGAATTAGCGGGCGTTTTTTGTCGTTTCGGTCAAATTTACTAAAATATAGCTATGCCCCAATATTTGGCTGACATTAAAGAAAAAGAATTTTTTATACAGGACGACGAAGCCCGCCATCTGATTTTGGTCGCCCGTCATAAAGAAGGTGACAAAATCACGGTGTTTGACGGCAAAGGTCGGCAATATACGGCGCAGATAGAACGCGTGCAGAAAAATTTTGTGCGCGGCGTGTTGTTGGATGTTTGTCCGGTCAGAAAATCCGCTTTGTCTTTGGAACTTTGTTTCGCGCCCACCTCCCGCAATACCTTGGAAGACGTACTGGATAAATGCACACAGTTAGGGGTGGATTCTTTCTTGCCCATACGTACGGCGCGCAGCGAATACGATTTATTTAAAAAATGGGATAATAAGGCCGACCGCTGGCGGCAAATTATTCTTTCCGCCTGCAAACAGTGCGACCGCGCCGATGTCCCCGTGCTGAAGGCACCGACGGATTTTGTGGCCGCCGCTCAGCGGGGCGTCCCTTCTCTGTTGGCCTACGAAGCCGAAGAAGCCCGCACCCTGGCCTGGGGATTGGAAAAGTTGGGCAGCCCGTCTTTTTTGCGCATTTATATAGGTCCCGCCGGCGGCTGGGCAGATGAAGAAGTGGTCATGGCTGTCCAATACGGCGTTTTACCCGTTACCTTAGGCCCGCATATTCTGCGCGCCGAAACGGCCTGCATAGCGGCTGCGGCCAAGTTATTATGAAATTTTTCCTAAAAACATTCGGTTGTCGCGTCAATCAGGTGGAAAGCCAAGCTATTTTGGAGCAGTTTTCCGTCCATGGCTGGGAGCATGTCGTTTCTTTTGAAGAAGCGGAGCTGTGTTTGCTCAATACCTGCACCGTTACCCACCAGGCCGATAAGGATGTGGAAAAACTCATTCGTCAAATTTCCCGTCGCAATCCCGCCGCGCGGCTGGTATTGACCGGCTGTTATGCCGCGGCGCATGCGGAGCATATTCGTCAGGTTTTCCCAAAGGCGGAAATAATCGGCAAATATGATTTGGGGAAAAAATTATTCGGCACAGAAGATATTTGCTGGACGGTGTCCGGCCACGAGGGGCACAGCCGGGCGTTTATTAAAATACAGGATGGTTGCGACTGCTTTTGTTCCTATTGCATTGTGCCTTTTGCGCGCACCGTCAAGCGTTCCAAACCCGTTCCGGACGTGTTGAAAGAAATTTCCGTCCTAGCGCAAAAGGGATTTGGCGAGATTGTGCTGACGGGCATTAATATCGGCAACTATTCCTGCCCGCAAAGCGGCAAAGATTTGGCCGCCCTGTGCGCGGATATTGCCGCGCTGGAGGGGCGCTTCCGCGTGCGTTTCTCTTCCATAGAACTGCAGACCGTTACTGACGGCGTTATTGACGCCATGGCCTCCCGTCCGGACCGTTTTTGCAATTACCTGCATTTGCCGCTGCAAAGCGGCTGTGACGGTGTGCTCAGGGCTATGAACCGCCATTATAACACGACACAGTACGCAGCCAAGGTGGCGCAGTTGCGAGCCCGGGTGCCGGGCGTATCCGTATTTGCGGACGTGATAGCCGGTTTCCCTACGGAAACGGAAGAAGATTTTGAATTGTCTTATCGTTTTATTGAGGGCCAAAAGCTTTGCGGGCTGCATGTGTTTAGCTATTCCCCGCGCCCGCTGACCAAAGCCGCCGGCTTGCCGCAGCTTTCCTCCGAGATAATAAAACGGCGCGCCGAACGCCTGCGCGAGCTGGACAAAAAACTGCGCGCGGATTTTGCTTCATCTCTGGCCGGTACGGAGCAGGAAGTGTTTGTAGAAGAGCACGGCAAAAATGGCGTCAGCGGTGTAACGTCCAATTTCCAGCATGTAATGATAGAAAATGCGCCCGAAAGTTTGCATGGCCTGGTGCGCGTGCAAATCACGCGCGCGGAGGGCCCTGTCTGCTGTGCGGTTGCTCTATAATAATTAAATTTGTATATTTTGGGTATGTTCCAACACATACAAAAAGGTTTTACGCTGGGCGGGCTGCTGGTGGCGGTGCTGATTATCGCCATATTGGCCGCAGTCGCTTTGCCTCAGTATAAGAAGGCGGTTTTTAAAGCGCGGCTGATGCAGCACCTGCCGCTGGCCCAGCGCCTGGCCGATGAGGCGGGAGCGTTTTATACGGCCAACGGATATTTCCCGACAGCTGATGAACTGGGCATAGAAGAAACAGAGAATAGCCGCTACAACGTCTATTGCATTAATGGAAACGGAAAACAGGAAGCAGAGCCCAGCGATTGCGGCATAGTGATTGTTACGGGAAGAGACCCTTACGTCGGAGATATAGTTGGATTATGGTTGGTGCCTTTTCCGGAACTGGTGTTTGAAGAAGGGAGCCCTTTCAGGCAATATCACCGCTTTTGCATGGCAAACCAATATCCGGAAGTGGCTTCTTTTACTCATGCCGTTTGCCGCAGCTTTGGCGGAGAGCGGCTGTCGGAAATGATGTATGGCTGGTAAAATTTCCCCCAAAAAGCTACCATATAAGCAATGCTTGGGCCTAGAGCAGGTATTATGCCGCAGGGGCCGCAAGAGGTCTTTTTTTGGTATAATATACATATAATTTGTTTTAGACAAGTTAGATTCTTTTTAGGCAAGAGTTAAACAAAATGGTAGCCCAAAAAAATCTTTGCGTGCTCATCCTGGCCGCCGGCAAAGGCACCCGGATGAAATCTTCCCTTCCCAAGCCGCTGCACCGCGTGTGCGGCCTGCCTATGATTGCGCACAGCCTGCGTGCCGCCCAGAGTTTAAATCCGGGCGCTATTTGCGTAATAGTCGGACATGAAGCGCAGCGCGTCATGGATGAAATAAAAGCCAATTTGTCCTCTTGGGGCGTAAGCGCCCCTATTGTGTTTGCCGAACAGAAAGAGCTGAACGGTTCCGCCGGCGCCGTGCGTGCGGCGCTGCCTCTGCTGAACAAATTCCGGTCCGTTATGGTTTTAAACGGCGACGCGCCAATGATCCGGCCCGAAACCCTGCAGCAAATGTATGATGCTTTTGACGCCAATGAAGCCGGTGCGCTGGTGCTGGGCGTTACCGTGCCGGAACCGAAAGGATACGGCCATATTATCCGTGCGGCGGACGGCAGCTTTGACCGTATCGTAGAAGATGCAGACGCCGATGAGCATACGCGGAAAATAGACGAAGTCAACGGCGGCATGTATGTGTTTAATTCCCAGGCGCTTGTTTCCGCGCTTTCTTTGTTAAAACCCCAGGGCCCCAAACAGGAATATTATTTAACTGATACGCTGGCCCATATTAAGGATTTTCAGGATACGGTTTTGGTGTTTAATTCGACCGATTACCGGCAGGCTTTGGGCGTGAACTGCCAAATGGATTTGGCGCAAGCCGAAGATATTATGCGTGCCCGGATATCACGCAGATTAATGGATAACGGCGTGCGGCTGGTGCGCCCTTATGAAGTATATATAGATGAAGACGTGCAAATCGGCGCCGACACGACGGTCTGCCCGGGCTGTTACCTTAAAGGAAAAACCCAAATCGGCGAAAACTGCCGTCTGGACGGCAGCGTGTTCATTACTGATTCCGTCATCGGTAACAATGTATTTCTGAAACTGGGCACCTATATAGAAGAAGGTTGCATCATAGAGGACGGTTGCGAGGTCGGGCCATATGCGCATTTGCGCCCGGGCACCGTGCTCAAAAAAGGCGCCAAGGTGGGCAATTTTTGTGAAATTAAAAAATCCGTCATCGGCGAAGGTTCTAAAGTCAACCATTTGACCTATATCGGCGATACGGATATGGGGCAAGGGGTTAATATCGGTGCGGGCACCATTACCTGCAATTACGACGGGCAGAAAAAGCATCGTACCGTGATTGGGGACCACTGCTTTGTGGGCTCCAATGTCAATTTTGTAGCACCCGTAGAAATCAAGCCGTACAGCAAAATCGGCGCGGGCTCCACGATTACCAAAGACGTTCCGGAAGACGCTTTGGCCGTTGCGCGCGCGCGCCAGGTCGTACTGGAAAACAAAGGTGTGAAAAAAAATGACTAAAACCGTAAACGGCGATTTGCGCATTTTCTCCGGCAACGCCAACCCGGCCCTGGCGCAGAAAATAGCGGGGCATCTGAATATGGACTTGGGCAAAATCCGCGTGGAACGGTTTGCCGACGGAGAAATTGACGTGCAAATTCTGGAATCCGTCCGCGCCCATGACTGTTATATCGTACAGAGCACCTGCCCTCCCGTCAATGAAAATCTGATGGAACTGCTGATCATGGTGGACGCGTTTAAACGCGCCAGCGCCGGACGTATTACCGTGGTCATTCCGTATTTCGGTTACGCCCGCGCGGACCGCAAAGCCGCCGCCCGCGTGCCCATTACGGCCAAGCTGGCCAGCAATTTGATTACCGAAGCGGGCGCCGACCGTATTATGACGGTGGACTTGCATGCCGGGCAAATACAGGGATTTTTTGATATTCCCGTGGATCACCTGCGTGCGCGCAGCGTGTTTTTGGATTATTTTAAAGATTTTGACCGCAAGGACCTGGTTGTCATTTCGCCGGATGTGGGCGGAGTGGAGCGCGCCCGCAAATTCGCCGCGCGCATGGACGCGGGTCTGGTCATTATAGACAAGCGCCGCCCCAAACCCAACGAGGCGGTGGTGTACAACGTCATCGGCGACGTAAAAGATAAAGTGGCCATTATTTTTGATGATATCGTGGATACGGCGGGCACGCTGACCACGGTGGCCGCCAAAATTAAAGAGCACGGAGCGCGGGAGATATACGCCGCGTGCTCGCACGGTCTTTTGTCGCGCAACGCCGTGGACAGAATCAATAAATCATCTATCAAAAAACTAATCATCACCGACACCCTGCCTTTGCGGGATTTGGGACCGAAAACGGAGGTGTTGTCTGTGTCTTACATTTTGGCTGATGCCATTAAGCGTAACCATGACGGCCGCTCCATCAGCGATATGTTTAATTAGTTTTTTATAAATCAAGGAGTGAATGTAATATGCAAGAACTGAACATCGCCGCCACCGTAAGAACCGGTGAAGGCGTCAAAGGAACCCT
>CALUXH010000102.1 GCA_944324695.1 uncultured Elusimicrobiales bacterium
AAGGCGTGCGCGTCTGCCGATTCCGCCATCCGTCCTATTTTTGTGTTTAAAAAGTGGGCCATGTGAGGCTCGAACTCACGACCTTACGCTTAAGAGGCGTCTGCTCTACCAGCTGAGCTAATGGCCCAAAAACCGGATATAAGAAGATTATAGCAAAAAAGAGCGGCGGGGTGGGCCCCGCGCGGGGCCGGCATGAAACCGGATGAGTTATTTTAACATATTTCCCCGCCAAAAAGCCAGTCCGCCCGCAGGGAAAAACGGACTCGTCCAAAATTAGCTATAATAAGCAAAACAGATATTTCATCACGCATATAAGAGGTGGCTTATGAAAAAACCGTTCAGCCTTTTATGGGGGTTGTTTCTTTTGTTTTCGCCCGCGGCGCAGGCGGCAAATTTTGGCGGATTTGACGATATAGACGCCATTATGGAGGACAACGCCTTAACCGACGTCACCAACCGTTATTCCTCCGCTCTGCTCTCCTTTTTCCCGGAGCAAGCCACCCGCATCGGATTTGAATCGGCCAACGAGTCGCTGGATCGGCGGGACGGGGCGCGCGACGCACAAGCCTCGCGTGCATATGATATTGTGGAGGAAAGCCTGCAAGCCGTCAACCGCAAAAAACTTTCCGAACCTAAAAAAACGGACTATGACACGCTGACCGGCCTCCTGGCCATGAGCAAGTGGGACTTGGAACGCAACCGCACCGCCATGGATCCCTTGTTATATACGCAGGCATTTGACGCCGTATATGATTTAACTCTAAAGACCATGAACGTACCCGCCCTGCAAGACCCGGACTTGGCCGCGCGCTGGCGGACTTTGCCGCAAGTGGCCGCCCAGGCCAAAAACAACCTGGCCGCACCGGCCCCCACGCTGGCGCAGTTGGCCATGGAAGACGCCTACTATGCGTATTTGTCCCTGGACCAGGTAACGCAATATCTCATGCGCCGCGCGGAAGATGATGTCAGCCGGGCCCAGCTGCGTACGGAAGCCAAGGCTTCCAAAGAGGCCGTACGCCAGATGTTTGAACAGTTTAAACAGTTATCTTCTCAAAACCGCCAGCAGGATTTCCGCCTGGGAGAAGAAGATTATTTCTTTGTACTCAAAAACCGTTATTTTATCGAAGAAAAACCCCGCTCCGTGCAAAAACTTCTTTCCAAAAATTTGGACTCGGCCCGACAAGCCCTCCAACAAGTTTTGGAAGCGTTTGCCCTGCCGGCGCTGTCCCAAGACGAAACAGTGTTGGACGGTTTGCAGGTACCTGGGGAAGAGAGCGCCGAAGGCGTTACGGTAACCCCCCTGCCCTCCGACACGACGGAAAACCCGGATACTCCCCCCGCGCAAGAATCGGAAACGCCGGCCCCTGTGCAGCAAGACGGGCGGGAAAATGCCGCGCAGGCCCCCGCCGCCGTTTTCCACACTTTAACGCAACGTATGATTCAGCCCGTCAAAGAGCAAGACTTTTTGGCGGAACTGGAAAAAGAAGCGGCCGGCCTGACGGACTTTTTCGTACGGGAAAAGGTACTGCCTTCAGGGGAAATATCTTTTTCCATTTACAGACTGCCCCAGTATTATGCTTACACACGCCCGTATCTATTCTTGCCCCCCTTTGGCACGCAGACCAACCCGACAAACGACCTTTTCCTGCGCCTGCCCGAAGGCAATGAGCTGACCCGGCAGGAAATGCGCAACCGGGATTTCAACCGCCCCACCCAAAAGCTCATGGTGGCGGGACAGCTGGTGCCGGGGCTGTTTTACCGCTCCGCATATAATTATGCGGGACTGTCGCCTTTGCGCAAGATGTATCCCGTGCCCACCCTGCGCAACGGATGGGAAGTGTATGCCCAACATTTGGCGGCCGAATACAGTTATATTTCTTCCGATGAAGAACGCCTCTATTTGGCCTGGGCCGACTATGTACGCGCGGCGGCGGCCGTCACGGACTTTAAATTACAAACCGGGCAGTTTACGTATACGGAAGCGTATGATTTCCTGACGGGAGAATTGGGCTTTGAACAGGAACAGGCCCAAAACATGCTCAAACAAATGATCCGCCGCCCCGGTGAAGCCGTCAGCTATATCTACGGATATAAAGCGCTGGCCGATTTGCGAAACAAATATCAGAAAAAGCAAGGGAAAAATTTCTCGCTTTCCGACTTCCACGCCAAAGTAATGAGCTTGGGGGATATCCCGCCCGGCCGCCTGGAAGAGGAAATGCAATACGCTTATGACCTGGAAAAGAACCGTTTAAAACAGGCGCTGAACTCTTCTTTTTACATGAATTGACAACTGATGCAAAAAGGCCCGGGAAACCCGGGCCTTTTGATTTTAAAACCAACCAAAACGTTTTTTGCGTTCCGATACGCCGGACAACAGTTTTTGTTCCGTCAGCACACCCAGCGGCACGCCGTTCTCGTCAACAATCGGCGCCAGCGGCTGCCCCGCGTCCAATATTTCCTGTGCCTGCGCGGCGGAGCTTTGCGGGGCCAGCCCCTGCGCATCCGTCATTACCGATCCGGCCGTGCTGGACGGCGCATAAAATGCCAACTCCGCCGTGCGGATAAAGCCTTTCAGTTTTCCGTCGCGCGTCGTTATCAGGCAGGCCGCAGGCAGTTTTTTGCGCGGCAGCAGTTTTAGTTTTTCAATAATTTCCGTCAATCTGGCATCCGTTTTAAAAATTAAAAAATCCGTGCTCATCAAAGCGCCCGCACTGCCGGCCGGCCAGGAAGCGCTGTCCTGCAGCGCGCGCAGGACGGGAGCGGAGAGCAACGTTTTCATTTTCTCCCGCTGGGGCACGGAAAACGCCGCAAACACCTTGGCCCCCTGGCGCAAGTCCAGCCGCGCCAGCACATACGCGCTCTGGCGCGAAGGCAGGCGGCGCAGCACGGCGGCGGCCTTCTCAGCCTCCATGGGATTTAAACACGCGATAATATATTCCGCCTTTAAAGGTTTAAGCAGCAACACGGCTTCATGCGTGGCCAGCGCGCCCAGCGCTTTGGCCGCGGCGGCCGGCGCGGCGGAAATAAATTTTTCCGTCACCCAAGGGGTCAGATTGGCATTCGGTCCGTTCATAGTTTTCCATCCCCTGCAAAAACGGCTTTAAAATCAGGTTGTTTTTATTATAATAAATATTATACGCGGCCCGCCGCAAGCCAAGGGGGACGTATGTTTTTTGACAAACCCGTAAACGATTTAACCTTTGAAGACGTAATGCAATTTTGCCAAACCCAGCAGCCGGAAGGCAAACAGCTGGATTACAAATATTTTCTGCCAAAAAACAAAGAAAAATTCGCCAAAACGATAGCCTCTTTTGCCAATGCGCTGGGCGGCACGGTCATCATCGGAGTCAATGATGACAAAAACGACAAGCCCAAAGCCCCCTTCACAGGCATCCCGTACCACGAAAAAATGCGCAACACCATTGAGGATATCATTCAAACTTACATCGACCCCATCGTGTTCGTAGACGTCAACACCTGCGTCAGCAAAGACGGCCAGCGCATGTTTGTGGTGGTCAATATCCCGCAAAGCAATTTAACCCCCCATTTGGTAGGCAAATTAAAACGCGCCTATATCCGTACGGGGCAGAGCAGCCGTCCCGAAATACTGGTGCATCCGGACAAATTGCCGTGGCTGCTGGACCATCGCAAAAAATCCGAACGCCTGCGCCATATTTTATATGACAAAGCCGAAAGACATTTTGAAAATTACCTCAAAACCAAAAACGTAAACGCTGAAGGACGCTCGGTGGCCACGCTGTCGCTGATGCCGCTCTATCCCGAAGAACCGCTGATTGATTTCCGCCGCCTGCCCCAGCTGATGGCTTACTGCTCCGAAGGACTGCCGCCGCAGGAGCATATGGCCCTGCAGCCGGTGCAGGACGGCCTGGCCGCCATCAACGGCGCTCACGGCGTTCACCATATGGCCGAATTTAACGCTTACGGCCTGCTGATGAGCAAATGGGACGTATCACACTGCGTACTCTTTAACGGACACGAGGCGCAGGCCGTAAATTTTGAAGAATTGGCCGCGCGTACGGTGCGTTTTTTCCGCTGCTCCGTTCGTTTTTTTAATAAGCTGTCTTTCGGCGGGCCTTTATACTTCCGCCTGAAGCTGAACAATACCCGCGGTCTGCGCGCACTGTTTGGCAAACAGACCGCCACCGTGCTGGAGGATTATCTGCGTATGGACGAAAATTACAATATCGCCCAAATAGCTTCCTCCCTGCCCGACATATTGCAAAACACGCTGCAGACGACCGCTTGGTCCCTGGGCTTGCGCATAGATGACAAAGATATGCGTCGTCTGACGGACCGTCTTCTCAACGCAGGCCAAAAGGATATCGTATGAAAAAAGGTTTTACTTTAGTTGAAATGCTGGTAGTCGTACTAATTATAGGCATATTGGTCGGCATCGCCCTGCCCGCCTATCAAAACGCGGTGCAAAGCGCGCGCAATACGGAGGCCACCATCTGGTGGAGCCAGTTTAAACGCATGAGCCGGGGCCGTTTTATTGATGAGGCCAGTGCGGCCCGCATGGAACGGGAAGTCAACGACAAAGGCAGACTAAAATATTTCACGCTGAATTTTATTTGCCGTGACAAACAGGATCCCCAGGAAAACTGCTGGGAGCTGGAACTGCGCTTAAAAGACCCCGACTGGCACATCCAATATTTCCTGGCGTCGCAAAACGAACTGCAGGATCTGGTGTGCGTGCCGCTCAACGGTGCGGGTGAAAATTTCTGCATGAGTTATTCCGGCCAGGAAGACGGCCCCGATACGGAAATTGAAGGGCAGGAGGGCTATATCGTCCGTCATTAATCCGCCGGAGGCCCGGCCCAAATTTGCTATGATATAACTATGCAAAAAACAGTCAAAGTCGGCAATATAAAAATTTCCAACACGCTCCCGCTGGTGTTCATGGCGGGCACCTGCGTCATTGAAAGCGAAAAGCATTACATTGACACGGCCAAAAAACTCAAACAAATCATCGCCAAAACCGGCCACCCGTATATTTTAAAAGCTTCTTTTGACAAGGCTAACCGCACCTCTTTGTCCGCCTACCGCGGGCCCGGGCTGGCCAAAGGGCTGGAAATACTGGAAAAAGCCAAACAGATTTTAAAACTGCCGCTTTTGGTGGACGTACACGAACCCTGGCAGGCCGAAGAAGCGGCCCGCGTGGCCGACGTTTTGCAAATACCGGCTTTCCTGTGCCGGCAAACCGATTTAATCCTGGCCTGCGCCGCCACCGGCAGAACCGTCAACGTCAAAAAAGGCCAGTTCCTGGCGCCGGCGGCCATGGAACAGGTCATTAAAAAAATTGAGTCCGAAGGCAATCACAACATCCTGTTGACCGAGCGCGGCGCGAGCTTCGGCTACGGGGACCTGGTGGTGGATATGCGCTCGCTGGAAATTATGAAGCAGTTCGGCTACCCCGTTATTTTTGACGCCACGCATTCGGTGCAGAAACCCGGCGCGCTGGGCACCGCCACGGGCGGCAACAGCGCACTGGCCCCGGTGCTGGCCAAAGCGGCTACGGCCCTGGGGATAGCGGGTGTGTTTTTTGAAGCGCATCCCAAGCCCAAAGAGGCGCTCTCCGACGGACCGAATTCTTTGGATTTAAAACAAACGGAAAAAATGACGCGCCAGCTCTGCCAAATTGACGCGCTGGTCAAAAAATTTAAATAGGGGCGCATATGGCCAAGCCTTTTATCCCCACCCTTAAATGGCATATAAAAGTGTTGGCCGTACTTTTGGTATTGTGTACGGCGGCGTTTTTTATTGTTTCTTACGCCGCAACCAAACTGCCCGCTCCGTACCAGCCCAAAAAACCGGCCCCGGAAACCACCCCGTGGCTAAAATGAGGGATAACCCATGAAATACGATGAAAAAGAAATTTTGCAAACCGCCCGCAAAGTTTTAAACGTGGAACACAAAGCGCTGGAACTTTCGCGCAAAAGCTTGGACGCAGGTTTTTTAAAAGCCGTCAAAGTATGCGCCGAAACGAAAGGCCGCGTCGTCGTGCTGGGCATAGGCAAAAGCGGCATTATCGGGCGCAAAATTTCGGCTACGCTGGCTTCTACGGGCACGCCGTCTTTTTTCGTGCATCCGGTGGAAGCCCTGCACGGGGACTTGGGCATGATTATGAGCGGGGACGTGATTTTGGCCATTTCTTTTTCCGGCCAGACCGAAGAAATCAACAAAATCCTGCCCTCTTTGGCGCGGCGCAAACTGACCATTATTTCCATGACGGGACATGAAAACTCCAAACTGGCGCTGATGTCGGACATTCACATTAAAATTTATATTGAGCGCGAAGCCTGCCCCTATAATCTGGCCCCGACGGCCTCCACCACCGCCACGCTGGCGGTGGGCGACGCGCTGGCCGTCTGCCTGATGAAAATAAAACACTTTGAAAAAACCGATTTCGCCCTTTTCCACCCGGGCGGCTCTTTGGGCAAACTGCTGACTCAGCAGGTCAAAGACCTGATGCGCAAAGGCAAAAACAATCCCGTCGTGCCGCAAACGGCCTCCGTCAAAGACGCGCTGCTGGTGATGACCAAAAGCAACGCCGCCGGGGCCACCAGCGTGGTGGATAAAAAAGGCAAACTGCTTGGGTATTTTACCGATGGTGATTTGCGCCGCGAACTGCAAAAAGGCGAAAGCGTCATCAATAAAAAAATCACCGAAGTCATGACGCCGCACCCGTATCACATTTTGGACACGGCTGCGGCCATAGAAGCGGCCAAAATGATTCATTCCACGCATGTTGACAATATCCCCGTGCTGGACAAAACGGGCCGGGTCGTCGGCATTATTGACGAAAAAGACCTGATTGAATTTATCGCCATGCTGGACAAAAAATCATGAAAAAATTTTCCGCCCTGTTTCTGCTGACGCTGTGTTTAGCCGCCTGCGGCGGCGAAAAGGATTTTTCGCCGGACGACGGGGATATGCAGCGTGCGGAAAACGTAACGATTTTTGAGTCCAAAGACAGCCAGAAAAAATGGATTTTGCGCTCGGACGAAGTGGATTTTGCCGATATGAACAACGCCGTGCTGTACAATCCCCATCTTCTGCTGAGTGAAAACGGCCAGCCCGCGGCGGAAGTAACCGGCAAAAAAGGCACTTTTGATTATTCCAGCAAAACCGTCAGCATAGAGGGAAACGCCCGCGTGCGTTCTTTCACCGAGCAAACCAACCTGAGCACGGAGCGCTTTTTCTATGACGTGGAAAATGACCGCGTATGGTCCGATCTGCCCACCGTGGTCACCCGCGGCAACACCACCGTTACGGCGCGCGGAGGCATAGAAACGGATTCCAAGCTGCTGGTCATCGAATTTAAAAAACAACAAACCTCCCTGCCCCAAAACATTAAGGAGCTGCAGGAGGCCGCCAAATGAACCGACAGAGGAGATTTTCCGCACGGAGGACAGGAAAACCGGGCACAGGAAAAGCAGCCGTTCTGACGCTGTTTTTTCCGCTGTTGCTGGCCGGCTGTTTTTCCCTCTCAGACAAAAAAGAATATTCCGTTTCCGTTCCTCCCGCCGCCGCGGCAAAGACGGCCGCAGCCCAACAAAAGGCCCAGAATTTAAAAAATAAAAAGTTTTCTTCCCTGCCCGATACGCTGGGCGGCGTGGTTGCCAGCGACCGCTGGGTCATTTACAAAGAAAAAGCCGAAGAAGAATTTGAGGGCAACGTACACTATGACAACGGCATCTATGTATTCCGCGCCGGCTATGCGCTTTCCCAGCGCAAAAAAAACCTGCTGACCGCCAAAGAAGACGTATATTTGCGCTACAATGAAAACAAAAATGTCTGGTATGAGCTGTACGCCGACAAAGCCGTATATGATTACCAAAGCGGGGAAGGAAACGCCGAAGCGGCGGGAAAGAAAAAAATCAAACTGGTTTACCACACCGCACAAAATGAACTGATTACCGCCTGGGCGCGCAAAGCTGAATTTAACACGCAGACGGAAGTATATCATTTAAGCGGCAGCGTATTTGTCACTTACCAAGACGCGGCGGGAAAAATTTCCACGCTGAAAGCCGAAGAAATCATCGCCAGACAAAAAGACAATTACGCCATTTTGCAGGGCGGCGCGGAAGCGCAAAACGATAGCTACCGCCTAAACGCCCAAACCATCGAATACAACGGCCGGGAAGGCTACACTTACGCTTACGGCGGTCGGCCGCTGCTGCGGGGCAAAACGCAGGACGGCACATTTGCTATAATAGCAGACAGGGTAAGTGCCGACAACGCCACGCGTAAAGTCAAAATGACGGGACAGGTGGAAGGCTGGACGGTGTCGGAACAAATTAACCGCTCCCGCGCTAATGAGGCTTTATAAACCGCACCGCTGGTGTGTAAAAACGGATTTTTATGGAACTACGCAGCGATAACGTCGTAAAAACATACAAAGACCGCATGGTCGTAAAAGGGGTGGACATTCACGTCAAATCCGGCGAGATTGTAGGCCTGCTGGGCCCCAACGGCGCAGGGAAAACCACTACGTTTTACATGATGACGGGCTTTATCCGCCCCACCAAAGGCCGCGTCTTTATAGACAACGAGGACGTCACTTCCCTGCCCATGTATGAGCGCGCGCGCCACGGCCTGGGCTATCTGGCGCAGGAACCGACCATTTTTAAGGGGTTGACCGTAGAAGAAAACCTGCTGGCCGTGCTGGAGCGTATTTTGGACGACAAAGAAGAACAAAAACGCCGCGTGGACGGCCTGTTGGCGGAGTTCGGCCTGACCAAACTGGCCAAACAAAAGGCCTGGACGCTCTCCGGCGGGGAAAAGCGCCGCATGGAAATCGCGCGCTGCATGATCAGCAACCCCAAAATCATTTTGCTGGACGAGCCGTTTGTAGGCATTGACCCCATTACCGTATCCGATCTGCGCCATATGATTTTTAAACTCAAAGACAAAGGCATCGGCGTACTGATTACCGACCACAACGTGCGCGAAACCCTGCCGCTGACCGAGAGAGCTTACCTGATTTACGACGGCAAAATACTGGTGGAAGGGAATCAAAACACCCTGCTCAACGACCCTGACGCGCGCCGCCTGTATTTGGGCGAAGATTTTAAGATGTAAGAGGAAGATCCGTGTCCGACAGACAATCCGCCGTTATTCAAGCCTTGCAAAATACGTTTGACCAGACTTTTTATGAAAAGGCCCCCTTTATTCCGCGGGTAGACGAAGTGGTGCGCATTTTTAAAGGATTCCGCTCCCTGCTGTGCCAATATCCTCTTCACGGGGACGGCTCTGCGCAGGAGGCTTTGCTGAACAATTGCACGCACAGTCTGGAGCGGGAAATTTTAAATTCGCTCTGCCTCCTTTGCCGCAAAAAAACAGATTGCGCCGCCTGCCGCGGCAAAGCCGCACGCCTGGCCGGAGAATTCCGGGCGGCCTTGCCGGACATACAAAAGCTCCTGTTGACCGATATGCGCGCCGCTTATGAAGGAGACCCGGCCGCCGTAGATGAAATAGAAACCCTGCTCTGCTATCCCGGCGTGATGGCGGTTACTTACCAACGCATGGCGCATTTTTTGCACGCGCGCGGCGTGCGCATCGTACCGCGCATCATTACGGAATACGCGCACAGCTTGACCGGCATAGACATCCATCCGGGCGCGCAAATCGGGCCGGCGTTTTTTATTGACCACGGAACGGGCGTAGTCATCGGGGAAACCTGCGTCATCGGCGCGCGCGTCAAGCTCTACCAAGGGGTCACGCTGGGGGCGAAAAGTTTCCCGCTGGACGAAAACGGCCATCCCGTCAAAGGCATCAAGCGCCATCCCAACATCGGCGATGACGTAATTATTTACGCCGAAACCACTGTCCTGGGCAATATTACCGTAGGCGAAGGCAGCGTTATCGGCGCCAACAAATGGATTACCCGGGACGTTCCCCCGCACAGCAAAATCAATTAATGCAAATCCGGCCTAAAATTTGACGCAATAAAGACGGCGGGGCTCCGCAGACACAAGCTTCCCGCCCAAAGAAGCACAGACTTTGTCGCCAAAGCTTCCCTCCTCTCCGTATGTATAACATTGCGCCCAACGATTTTTCAACTCCAGCAGGTCAATGTTATAACCCCGGCCGCTTTTATAATACACATAGCCTTTATCAGACAGCCATATCTCCCCCACCGGCGTGCCCGTATACTGAAACAATTGCTCTGCGCTTTCCGGATTCGCGCCGGCCTTTTTGCTTTCATAGGGCAAGGAAAGGTCCAGCTCATCCAAATCCGTTGAATAGACGCCGTTAGCCATTTTATAGACTTCCATGGCCTGCTTAATACCGCGCATCACCGGTCACAGTCGGGCAATGCGTGCTTTTTCCACAACTAGACGGTATTGCGGCAGCGCAATACCCGCCAATATGCCTACAATCAGTACCACCACCAGCAGTTCTATCAGGATAAATCCCGCGCTATTTGTTTTTTTCATAGGGAAACTATATCAAAAAAAAAAAACGGCGCAAGAGGGACATGCTGAGGCCTTTAAAAGAGGCTCGGCAAGTACGGACAGACAACAGCGGCGGAGAAGGCGGCTTCCCGGGCGGCCTGCCGGACATACAAAAGCTCTTGTTGACCGATATGCGCATCGCTTATGAAGGAGGTCCGGCCGCCGCAGATGAAATAGAAGCTCTCTGCTTTGCTGGCCCAGTGTGCCAGCAGTTACTTACCAGCACATGGCGCATTTTTTTCGCGCGCGGCGGGCACCTCGTGCCGCGCGGCATTGCACGTACAGCAAAATCAACCGATTTTCTAAGTTCACGTTCGTCCATCCGCTGTTGCGGGACAAAGCTTTCTCTTTCTTCCTTACACAAAAAACCCCGTCTTAAAAAGACGGGGCCGGAAATCAAAAAAAGCAGCTTTCAGTCGCAGTCGCCTACGTTATAACTGCTCAAACCGTATGCATCGCAGCTGGTCGTTCCCGTAGCATTTTGGCAGAACAATTTACGGCCGCTTGAAAGGTATTCTTTGCATACGTCGGTGCCTTTTCCCCCCACATGGCAATATTCCGGCGCCGTTTCCCCCAAATACAGAAATACCGTCCCCGCATTATCCCCGCGCAGACGGCGGGCGCAGACGGCATTGGAAAACGACTTAGGATATAATCCGTAATAAAAATCATCACTGGGCGGAACGGTTATATCCAGTTCTTCCATTCCAAAAGGAGATGCATAGTATTGCGTTATATTTCGGCTGTCCATGGTGCGCAGCTTTGACTCGGATATGCGCTTTAGCAGGGTGCTGACTTCCGCCAGGCGGGATTTTTCCACCGTACGTTCATACATAGGCACGGCCATGGTGATTAAAATGGTCAGAATTAATACCGCCACCAAAATTTCCATCAGCGTAAAACCGCCGTCTTTGCCGGCACAAACTTTTTTGCCTAACAAATATTTTTTCATACCGCCCCCTCAATCCAGCCCGTAAATCTCACACGCACCGGAATCGCTGTCCGAACAATTATAGAACGCCAGTCCGTTATAGTCCATCGTAACGCCCGCATAATTGCCCGAAGTCTTTTTAACATTCACATCACAATCATTTCCCAGCGTATATAAAAAACCGGCCCCGGAAATGGAATTGCCTGACACGGAAAACCCGACCGGCAAATCCGCCGCGTCCCCGATATCCAGGCGGGAAATCTTACGCACGGAAGAAGGCAGCTCCGAATAACTCTCCACACCCCATTCCGCCACCAAACGCTGGCAGGAATCATACATGGACTTGGCCATAACCTGCGCTTTGGTGAATTTGCTCCTTTCCACCACCCTGCGGTACTGCGGCAAAGCTATAGAAGACAAAACACCGATAATCAGCACCACGGCCATCAGTTCAATTAACGTAAACCCACGGCCCCCGCGCGGCAAAATATCATTTATGTATTTTTCCATAATGTCTATTCCTCGTTCCAGTTGGCGGCTCCCCACACCGTACAGGCATTGGGGGCGGGATGGATAGAATCCGTACAGGTAAACTGCCGGCCGTCAAAAGTAATAATAGCCCCTACATAGTCCCCCCGCTTGGCTTGGGCCCACACCGTATTTCCGCCGAATTCATAGGCAAAATTTTCCGTCGTCAGCACACTGGCGTTTCCGTTAAAGGTTCCTTTTACCGTAATATCCAGTTTACGGAAATTTACCACATCGTTTTTGACGGCGTCCCCACAGCTGGACATGTTGTTTTCCCAGGCCAGACGCTCACAGGCATCATAAATGGAACGCAACAGGGTCTGCGCTTCGGCCACGCGCGCACGCTCCACCGAGCGGCGGTACTGAGGCAAAGCGATGGAAGACAATATACCCAAAATCATGACTATAACCAATAGTTCAACCAACGTAAACCCGGCCTTTGCGCCGGAAAAAAATATTTTCATACACGCTCCGTTGTTTATAGTATAAGACATTTACGGGTTTTTACAATATTCATTATACTAAATCCCGTCCAAGCGACAACCCCGCTCAGCCAAATTTGCTATGATATCTAACGGCCCGGAGGCCTCAGGACCAATTTGCCCGGGCGGAGCAATGTATGAGAATTCAAGACGATGTACAATTGGATTATTGCGACGTGCTGCTGCGGCCCAAACGCTCGGCGCTGGCGTCACGCTCACAGGTGGACATTGTCCGCCGCTACACGTTTAAATGGTGTCCGCGCGCCATCAACGCCACCGGCGTGGTGGCGGCCAATATGTTTACCACCGGCACCATGGAAATTGCGCGCGAAATGCAAAAACAAAAACTTTTTACCGCCCTGCACAAGCATTACGCCGCCGAAGAAATGCTGGCGTTCTTAAAAGACAACGCCAAAACATACGGCAACAATGACTTGATTTTCGTCAGCTCCGGCGTGTCGGATACGGATTTTGAAAAGTTAAGCTCCGTGATGAAAAGCGGCTTAGTCAACAACATTTGCATCGACGTGGCCAACGGCTATTCCCCCTACTTGGTCAACTACGTCAAAAAAGTACGCGCCGCCTGGCCGGAAAGCCTGATTATGGCCGGCAACGTGGTTACTGGAGATATGACGGAAGATTTGATTTTAAGCGGGGCCGACATCGTCAAAGTAGGCATCGGGCCCGGTTCCGTATGCACCACGCGCAAACTGACCGGCGTGGGACGGCCGCAGTTTTCCACCGTCATTGAATGCGCCGACGCCGCACACGGCGTAGGAGGCATGATCTGCGCCGACGGCGGATGCACCGTACCCGGAGACGTATGCAAAAGCTTTTGCGCCGGGGCGGACTTTGTCATGCTGGGCGGCATGCTGGCCGGACATGAAGAAAGCGCCGGAGAGCTGTGCACCAAATTTTACCAGACCGGCGAAGCGGAAATGATTGACGACAAAACCTGCGCCATGCGTCTGGAAGAAAAACGCTTTAAAAAATTCTACGGCATGAGCTCCGAATACGCCCAGCAGGCCCATTACGGCGGCATGAAAAAATACCGCGCCAGCGAAGGAAAGGTGGTGGAAATCCCTTTCCGCGGGCCTATAGAACACACGCTCTTGGCCATTTTGGGCGGTTTGCGCAGCTGTATGACCTATATCGGCGCAAAACGCCTCAAAGACATGCCCAAATGCGCCACCTTCTACCGCGTCAACCGACAGTTAAACAATATATTCGGAGAAGAGTAAATTCCTTTCTTCCGTCAAACCGCCCGCCAACGGGCGGTTTTTTATTCCGCGTTTCTTTCTAGTCCTTTTTTTCGGCTTGCCGCAGAGAATGCAAAATGAAAGAATACAGAAGAAAAGCTCAACAGAACAAAGGGGGAGCTTCCCATTCCCCCAAGCCCGGCATGCCGCGGCGGCCCCCGTCTCCCCGGGCGGGGGCTTTTGTTTACATGGCCGGATATTTTTACACAAACAGAGACGGAAATGTTACAATAAGACCATCCCGCCTTCAGCGCGGCCAAAAGGAGAAAGCCATGATTAAAAAAGGTTCAAAAGTAAAATTTGACTACACCCTGACCGTGGACGGGAAAGTGCAGGACACTTCCGCCGGACGCGGCCCGTTGGAATACACCCACGGCGCGGGGCAAATTATACAGGGGTTGGAAGAAGTGTTGGAACAAATGAACCTCGGCGACAAAAAAACAGTGGAAATTAAAGCGGAAAAAGCATACGGTCCCGTCCTGCAAGAGGCCATCAAACGCGTGCCGAAAGAGGCCATTATGAACGCCGACCAGTTGAAAGTAGGCGATATGGTGGGCGCCAGCAACGAAGGCCATACTTTCCGTGCCATAGTAAAAGAAATTACGGATAAAGAGATAACGCTGGATTTCAACCACCCTCTGGCGGGAAAAGACCTAACTTTTGAAGTAGAAATCAAAGAAATTAACGAATAATTTCATTCGCTGCAAAAAACCGCCCCATCGGGGCGGTTTTTCTGAATACAACAATGAAGCGCAAGACTTTCCGTCTTACGCTTCGCGAATAAACGCCGACAGCCTAAAAGATCGTTTCTACTTTTTATTCACGCCTATCAGGCCGTACCCTTCCACCTCGCCTTTTATGTCTTTCATCAAAAACACATCCCACTGGACCAAGGAATATTTTCCACTCTCATCCACCTGTTCCAGGTTCACCTGAAAAGCATTGCCCACGGCCCCGCGGGCATAGCTGTCAAACATATGGCGGCTGCTGTGCGGGTTGCGGACAAACTCATCAAAAAATTCCCGGTTTTCCACATTCCTCGGCTGGCGGCCCGTAAATCCCAGAAACACATCATTGGCATAACGCACGCGATGGTACAAGTCCAACACCACGGCGGGAGAATTCACATATTCCAGCGTACGAATAAAACTCTGCGAAGTTTCCCCCAAAGTCTTGCTGGCCTCACGCAGCTCTATACGCAGACTCAGGATACGCGACATAATGCCGATCAGCTCTTCCGCCCCTTCTTCAAAATGCGCTTTGGGCGCCCGGGCGGCGAAACACAACACCCCCGCCACCTTGCCGCCCACATACAGCGGGGCGGCGATCAGAGAGCCGAAGTTTTTTTCTTTATGCAGGCAGCGTTTGCAGTTTGTATTAGACAAATCCGGGAACACGACCACATTGTCGTCCCGCACGTCAAACAAACACTCTTCCAACGGGAACACCATATACCGTTCTATATTAAACGGACTGGGCGTAGAGTAGATAACAGTCAGTTCATCCGGGTTGGAATCACGAAAACGCAGCACAATCCCCACGTCCGACTTAAAGATTTTTTTACCAAAATCCAAAATCCGGTCCACTTGTTCGGTAATGGTGGAATTGTTTTCATTACTGATGGAATATAATTCCTGAATATGCTTTTCATGCAGCCGGCGTTCCGTAGTGTCTCTGAGCCAAATCACCACTTCTTCCCGTCCGCCGATGGGCATACAAACGGCTTCCAGAAAGCGCTTCCGGCCGGCAAATTCCCACTCAAAATCAAAAGTAGTGTTAATATGCACGCCGGCGGCTTCTTTAACGGCAAACAATTCTTTGCAAGCCACTTCTTCCGGCCAATATTCTTTAGGCAGTTTATCCAAAAACATATCCTGTGCCTGCGTCTGGCTCAGATAAGGCAAATTGGCATTCACTTCCAGCACTCGTCCGTCTAAATCGGTTTTCAGATAAATCCCGGGCAAAGATTGGCGCACGCTGCTCAGTTCCAACGCCGCGCGGGAATTGTGCGACAAACGCTCCAGCAAATCGGACAAGTCCGTTACTACGGCCAAAACCGCATTTTGACCGGGAATGTCCAGCTCCGTCAGCGTCACGGCCGTTTCAATGGGCTTCCCGTCCTTGGTAAAAAGCAACGCCGCCAGATTGGCCCGCCCGGACGCCTGCAAATTTTGCACGGCGCGGCTGAATTTCTCTTTCACTTCGGCGCAATTCTTTCCGTCCGGCGCCGTAAATAAGCGCTCAAAAGGCACGGAGGTCAATTCCTCACGGGAATAGCCAATAAAGCGGGAAAAGAATTTATTGGCGCGTTCCACCCGGCCCAGCTTCCCGTCTTCATACTGCACGGAAAACACGGCCCCGTCCGTTGCATCCAGCAAAGCGTTTAACTGGGCCGAACGTTCCTGCAACAGATTCATCAGTTGCTTTTGCAGGGCCAAGTTGTGGAAAATAAACACATAGTTCCCGTCTCTGCTGCGCAAGGCGCACAGACGAACAGGAGTCGTCTCCAGCCCGCTGGCCAAGCACAAACGGTACTCCCTGTTTTCCAGTTCCCCGGTAGATTTCAATTTCTCCAAATCTTCTTTAAACAAGGGCGCGCTTTCCGCCGCAAACAAACGAACCAGTTCCTGCCCTTTTAATTCTTCCTGTTCATGTTGGCTTAACGCGCAGAACAGGTCATTGCAGGAAATGATTTTAAATTGGGAAGAACACACCGCATACGGTTGGGTATTGGGCAGCAATACGGCGCACGGCGGCTGTGGCTTGCGCACTTTTTTTACAATGCCTGCCAAGGGTACCGACGGAGGAGGAGTGCCTCCCCGTTCCCGACGGTCCAACGTCACCAAGTAATCGGCTTCCACCGTTCCGTCTTTGGCGTCGCGCCGGTTAAAGGGCTCCAGCGACACATGCAGCAGCATCTTTCCCTCCCCGCGGACACGCCCCGGGAATTTGGCTGAGGCCTTATCAAAATCAAACACATAATCCATCTGTGCGCTTTCCCCGCGGGACAGGTGACGTCTGGCTTGCAGGGTCAACGCCGGGCGAATATATACATTGCGGTAAAAATGGCGGTCCTCCTCCGTAAAGTGGAACAAATCCCTGGCCGCGCGGTTCATGACATTGATATATCCTTTATGATTGAGGATAAATGCGGGCAGGAGGCCTTTTTCAAATACATTTTTAAATTTCTCCCGCTCTCCGCGCACTTCCCGCATGGATTTGTTAATTGCCGTGACGTCCCGTAAAAATACAATGACTATGCGTCGGCCCAAATATTTAGAGGCCATGGCCGCCATTTCCACTTCCGCCTGACTGCCGGACTTTTTGACAAAGTGCAGCTGAATGGGGTCTTCGGCCCCCTCCACAGCGTTTACCACCGATTCATATTTATCCGTGGCAAACGGATGATGATCAGGAGAAATAAAATTCAAAAACGGCTTGCGCACAATTTCTTCCACGGACTCATAGCCCAGCAATTTGCAGGCGGCCACGTTAGCATAAATTACCTGGTAATCTTCCAGAATAATAATTCCTTCCCGCGCGTTTTCCACCAACAAGGAGTTCTTTTCCCCCGTTTCGCGGATTTGTTTTTCCATTTTGGTCTTTACCGTAATATCTTCAGACACGCTGAGCAGATAATCCGGCGAGCCGTCTGGCTTATACAGCGGCGTTTTGACCGTATGCATAATTTTTACGCCTTCGGAAGGGGTGGAAATCAACTCCTGGGCAATATTGAGTTCTTTGCGGCTTTCAAAAATACGCTCGTCAGCCTCCTGCATAAACTCGGCCTGTTCCCTGGTAATATCGGTGCGGTAATTATCCTTCCCGATTACCTCTTTGGCCGGCACACCGAACACATCCTCACTGCGCTTATTCCACACGACGTATTCCCCACTGTGCCGTTTCACGGACAAGGCCACCGGCAAATTGTCCACCACGTTTTGCAAAAAGTTTTTCGTATCGCGAATTTCTTTTTCCTGCTGTTTTTGCTGCGTAATATCTTCGGCGATGGTCAGCACCATCAACGGCTTTCCGTCGGAGCCGTACACGGGCACTTTTACCATATGCAGGCAAACTTTCCGCCCGTCGGCACGCGTATATTCTTCTTCCGGGATGTCGAGGATTTTGCCTCCCTTGAAAATTTCATCTTCCCGGACGTTGTACCCGTTCGGATCCTGCGCAGAAGACATCTCTCCCGGGAACATGACGTCAGCCGCTTTGTTATAAAAACAAAGCTGATGGTCGACATCATAAGCATAAATAGCCATAGGCGTATGGGACAGCACCAGCTGATGAATATTCTGCACCTCCGCCAATTTGCGCTCCTGCTGCTTTTTCTGGGTGATGTCTTCGGCAAGAGAAAGCATCATAAACGGCCGGCCGTCGTCATCATACACCGGCACCTTGATCAAATGCAGCAAGACTTTCTTCCCGTCCCGACGCAAATATTCTTCTTCCGGGATATCCAGGATTTTGCCGGAACGGAACACTTCTTCTTCCCGCTCCCGGTAATCGTCGTCTTCTTCCTGATCAATTTTTTCATACGGGAACAATTCTAACGCCCTTTTGTTGACAAAAAACATGGACATATCCACGCCGCGCGCGTAAATGGCCATCGGCGCATTGTCCAAAATAGCCTGCTGGAAACTTTTCCCTTCCATCAGTTTACGTTCCTGTTCCTTTTTCTGGGTAATATCTTCCACCATGGTAATGACAAACTCCGGGTTACCCTCCGAGTCGGATACCGGCACTTTTACCAAATGCAGCAGGCGTTGCTCTCCCGTCCCGGTGGTATAGGGCTCTTCCGGAATATCCAACAACTTGCCGGACTGGAGCACCTGGGCTTCCCTGTTCAAATACCCCTGCACCTGTTCTTTGGTTTCGTGGGGCAAAGAACCTTGTTCGTCAAATACGTTTTCGCTTGCGCCGACAATTTGTTCGCACATCTTATTGCGCAGCAACAGCTTGCCGTTACGCATACGGACGTATAACCCAATAGGCACATTGTTTACAATAGAAGAGAGGAAATTATTGGCCGTTACTATTTCCCGTTCCTGTTCCAGTTTTTTGGTGACGTCTTCCACGATGCTGAGCACCAGCGGTTCTGGGCCGGCATGACGAAGGGGCACTTTAATGATGTGTATGATTTTTTCACGGCCGTCACGGTCGACATAGACCTCATTGGGAAAATCGCGCAGTTTGCCTTCTTCCAAAATTTTCCGTTCACGTTCCGCATACATCCGCACCACCGCCGCATCCTGTTTCGGGTGGGGCGTGTTGACGCATTTGGGTTCCGTTTCGGAAAGGACTTCCTGGCTTTGCTTATTAAAGAAAGTCATAACGCCGTCTGCCGTACGGGTATAAATGCCCAGCGGCACATGATCCAAAATCGCCTGCAGCAAATTGCGCGTCTGTATCAGGTCTTCTTCCTGGGCATGGCGGACGGTGATGTTTTCATATACCGTTAAAATATCCTGCACTTCCGAGGAAGCATCCAGCAACGGCACTTTAACCACGGAAAGCGTCAGTTCATTTCCCCGGTTGTTTTTAAAACTCATCTGCCGGACCGCACGGGTCTGTTTTTTCTCTTTTACGTCCCGGTCCAGCAATTCCAGGGCGGAACAAAGGGCGGAGGGTAAAATGTCATACAGAGGACGGCCCAGAGCCTGGGCGGAAGAGAGAGAAAACATTTTCTCGGCTTTTTCATTCCAGACCAAACATTTCCCCTGTCCGTCCTGCACCGTCACCGCACAGGGATAAGAATGGACAAGGGATTCAAAAAACTTTTTCTCCTTTACAGCCTGATGATATTGCGCAGCCACGTCAAAGCAAAGGATAATATAAGAAGTCCCGGGAACGGCGGAAGCGCGCACAGTCATGCACAGCGTTTCCAGATTTTTGGTAACCATTTCTTTGAGCAGGCAATCCGGCCCTTTTCCGTTTAACAGACTCTGCACATCGGCCGGCGTCAACCCGTATTTGGCGATATGGCTGCCTTTAAGCGTTTCCACGGCAAAACCGGAAATCGCCGCCGTTTGTTTATTGGCCAACAAAATTAGTCCCGTTTGATCTATCAAACAGGCGGCACAGGGCATCATTTCCAGCCAAGCTTCCATTTGGGTCAAAAAATCGGGCGTTTCGCCGTTTTGGGAAAAGAAAGAAAAAGTTTTATCTGACATAATTTCCTCGTGCACACGGGCGCGGCCCTTCAGGACCGTGTTTTTTATATGCTAATAAAATTTCTTTCAATCTGGCAAGAGAATCCCGCCCCCGCGGCTCTCGGATCAGCGCGGCGTTTTGCGGCAAACAACTTCCGAACCGACAAAAAACAGCTGATTCCGCTTATACACACAGGACACCAGGGTTGAATCTTTAATCCCGTTCTGCAGATCGGGCGGCAGGTAACAGTCAATGCGTTTGCAGTCATACGTTTCGCGGCACTGGGGAAAAGAAGAAGTGGGAAAATTAACCAAATACCAGGAAAATTCCAAATTATAATTTAATGCCTGCAGGAAAGCTTCACAGCTGGCCTCCATGGCCGGACATTGCGGCTGCGGGCTGACCGACTGGCGTTCCACCCGTTCCTGCAGCAGCGTATAACGCTGATTATTCACCGGACTGCCCTGCGCCAGATACACGTCAAAACATTCGTAGCCGTCCTCCTGTCCCCGGGTGCAATTATATTGCTTTAAAATATCGTTACCCGGGCAACTGTCCTCCACGGCTTCGGCATCCGTTCCCAAATAATAGGCCGGCTCCCGATCCGTGCTAACGCGGTAACGCGGGGCCTTAGCCCCGCCAATGCCGCCGCCCGCGCAGCCGAAGGAAAACAACCACACCAAAATAAAAGAAGCCACCCGTTTCATTTTTACAGCATAGCAGAAGGCGCGCAGCCGCGTCAACCAAAATAAAGATTCATCCCGACAGACCAAGCGGAGCCTCCAAAAGTCCATTCATCCCAAAAATAAATATTTCCCGACACCGCAGAGGGGCTTATATACGGCAAGGCGGGGCAAATGTCTGCCCCGCCTTGGGAAAATGCCGTCTGCACACCGACGGTTACTCTTTGGCTATCTCTATGCCCAGGTCTTTAAGCTGCTGTGCGTCCACCACATTCGGGGAATCGGTCAGCAGACACACGGCCTGCGTCGTTTTGGGGAAAGCGATAACCTCGCGTATGGAATCTTCCCCGCACAACAGCGCGGTCACGCGGTCCAGGCCGATGCCGATGCCCCCATGCGGAGGCGCGCCGTACTGCAGGGCGTTTAAAAGCATGCCAAAACGCAGGGCGGCCTGTTCTTTGCTGTGTTTCATCAGGGCCAAAATGCGTTCCTGTACGTCGCGGCGGCAATTGCGCACGGAGCCGGAGGCCAGCTCGTTGCCGTTAAGCACCAGGTCAAACTGATAGGAACGCACGGAGCCCGGGTCGGACTCCAGTTTGTCCAAATCGTCCTCATGCGGGGCCGTGAACGGGTTGTGCGCCGCGTCCCAGCGATCCTCTTCGGGGATATATTCCAACAGCGGGAAATCGGTAATCCACGCAAAGGCCCAGTCGCATTTCGGGGTTAAATTTTTGACGAGCTCTTTACGCAGTGCGCCCATAAAGCTCTGGCAGGTGCGCACATTGGCGTCGCTGCCCACGAAGATAATGTCCCCCTCCTGCGCGGCCACGGCGGTTTGCAGGGCTTTCATTTCTTCTTCGGTAAAGAACTTGGCGGTCGGGCTTTCCAGTTTGCCGTCTTTTACTTTCAGCCACACCAGGCCCTTGGCTCCGTTCTTTTTGACCAAATCGGTCAACTTGTCAATCTGTCCGCGCGAAAGCGCCGCGCCCTTTTCGCCACGCACGGCATATACCGCGCCTTTGGCGGCCAGCACGTCGGCAAACACTTTAAAGCCCGTCTTGGCGAAAATACCGCCGACGTTCTTAATCTGCAAATCATAGCGCAAATCCGGCTTGTCGGAACCGTACAAATCCATAGCGTCGTTGTACGGCAATTTTGGAAAAGGCGTTTGCAGGTCTTTGCCGGCGGTTTTGAAGATTTCTTTCATCAGCCCTTCCACCACTTCGTGAATGTCCTCAATCGTAACAAAGGACATTTCCATATCAATCTGCGTGTGTTCGGGCTGGCGGTCGGCGCGCAAGTCTTCGTCGCGGAAGCACCGCGCCAACTGGAAGTAGCGGTCAATGCCGCTGGCCATGAGCGTTTGCTTGAACATTTGCGGGCTCTGCGGCAGGGCGTAAAACTGCCCGTGATGAATGCGCGAAGGCACCAGATAGTCGCGCGCGCCTTCGGGCGTGGAGCGCGTCAGCACCGGCGTTTCCACTTCCAAAAATCCCTGTCCGTCCAAATACCGCCGCGCGGCCTGCGCGATTTTGTGGCGCATGGTTAAATTACGCACCATGACGGGGTTGCGCAAATCCAAATAGCGGTATTTCATGCGCGTTTCTTCAGAGGCTTCGCGCGATTTTTCCACGTCAAACGGCAAAGGCACGGACGTATTTAACAGTTTCAAATTCTCTGCGGTAATTTCAATTTCGCCCGTCGGGATATTTTTGTTTACCGCGCCTTCAATGCGATGCTTGACCTCTCCGCTCACTTCCACCACGTATTCGTTGCGCAGCGTGGAAGCCAGCTCAAAAAACGGGCTTTCGGGACCGACGACCACCTGCACCAAGCCGCTGCGGTCGCGCACGTCAATAAACAGTACGCCCCCGTGGTTGCGGTAGCTGTTTACCCAGCCGCAAACCGTCTGTTTGGTGCCGATGTGCGAGGCGCGCAGGTCCCCGCAATAGTTCGTTCTTTTCATACGAGTTTTTTAACCTCTTGGACAATACTTGCAAGCGGAATTTGTTTTTGCTCGCCGCTTGTCAAATCTTTTAAAGTGATTTCCTGTTTGGCCAATTCGTCTTCGCCCAAAATCAGCGCGTACGCCGCGCCGCAGCGGTTGGCCTGCTTCATCTGCCCTTTTGCGTTTTTGTCAAACAGGCCACCTTCCGTGCGCACGCCGGCCGCACGTAAATCCTGCATCAAATTAAAGGCCGTTTCGTTGCACTCGGGGCCCAAAGAGGCCACAAAAACGCTTCTTTCTTTTTGCACGGGCACGTCGCCGCGCGAAGCAATCACGCGTTCCACGCCCATGGCCCAACCCACGGCGGGCGTGGCGGGGCCGCCCATATTTTTAATCAACCCGTCATAGCGGCCGCCGGCGGCGATGGCGTTTTGGGACGTATCGCCGGCCTGGAATTCAAACACCGTGCGGCTGTAATAATCCAGCCCGCGCACCAGCATCGGGTCTACGATAAAATCTATTTTCCCTTTCAGCAGACGCTGAACTTCATCAAAATGCGCCCGGCATTCGGGGCAGAGCGTCATAGTCGGCACGCGGCCGGCAAAGCGCGGCCCGTCAATTTTGCAGTCCAGCACGCGCAAGGGATTTTTCTCCAGGCGCGTTTGGCAATTTTCGCACAAGGTGTCTTTTTCTTTGGAAAGGAAATCAATCAGCGCCTGACGGTAGAGCGGGCGGCATTTGTCGCAACCCAGGCTGTTTATTTTGACGGAATAATTTTTCGCTCCGAAAGCGGACACGATGTCTTTGAGCATCAGTATCATTTCCGCGTCGGCGGCCGGGGCGGAATTGCCTATGGACTCGGCGCCGATTTGTTCAAACTCGCGGTAGCGGCCCGCCTGGGGGCGTTCGGCGCGGAACATATTGCCGATATAATAAAATTTTTGCACCGGAGCGGCCTGCGTAAAATTATTCTCCAAGTACGCGCGCACCACGCCCGGGGTGCCCTCGGGGCGTATGGCCAGCTGGCGGTGGCCGGCGTCTTCAAAAGCGTACATTTCTTTTTGTACGATGTCGGTCGTCTCTCCGGTGGATTTAACAAACAGCTCTTTCTGTTCCACCGTCGGCAGGCGCAGCTCCGAAAACCCGTAGCGGCGCAACACGCCGCGGGCGCAGTTTTCCAGTTCGGTAAATAAATTGGATTGGGGCTCAAAAATGTCCCTAAAACCTCTGACCAGTTTACTCATATAAAGTTATTTTAGCATTTTAAGCAAGGAGACGGGCGGAGACAAGCACGCCGGCCGCCGGCCAAGGCCTGACCCGGCCGGTTTAACGGGCCGCCGCAGACCGATCAAAGCGGCCGGCTTTCGGCGGGCACACAAACGCGCCAGAGCCGGGATTAGTCATTTGGACGGGACGCACAAAACATATGATATTATGGAAGAGAAAAATGACGGACAGGGTGGAATTGGCCTTCCGGTAAAATCCCTGACGGGATTTTACCGCAGGCTGAAGCCGCGGTTTTCAATAATAGCTCCCTTTCTCTTTTTGATATAATATAATAAGAAAGCACTTTGGGAGAGGTGTGTGAGTGGTTGAAACAGCAGGTCTCGAAAACCTGTAAGCCGCAAGGCTTCGAGGGTTCAAATCCCTCCCTCTCCGCCATTTAAAAGCCCCTTTTCGGGGCTTTTTTTATGATGGAAGTATAAGGAGCGGCACCAACTGCTTGGTGCCGCAGGGATTTGAAAGACGCAACGATGTTTTTGTTTGAGGCCGGCAGGCCGAAAGGCAAAAACCGCGCTTCCGGCCGTTTCTTAAATACAGTGCAAGCAAAAATCATGAGCAATAAGCCCCACAACCGATATGGAACTTTATGGAAGGCGGCTCATAAAAATCAAAGAGAAAAAATCCCCCCTGGCTGAAGAGCCCGGGGGAATTTTCATCAGACAACAAACTGATTTTTATTTCCCGTTCTCAAAAAAAGGACGGGTTGCGCTTTTCGCCACTTCTTGTGAAATTTCCTGGGCTAAAGCGCGGTCCTCGGCCATGGCGGCGGCTTTGGCTTTGGCCGCGGCATCCGCAGCAGCGGCAGCCACTGCATCCGCTTCCGCCTTGGCTTTGGCCGCGGAAGCGGCAGTCGTCTGGGCTTTTGCTTTAGCCGCGGCGGCAGCGGCGGCGGTGATATCAGCCTGCGTTTTGGCTTTGGCCGCGGAAGCGGCAGCCGTCTGGGCTTTTACTTTAGCCGCGGCGGCAGCGGCGGCAGTACTGTCCGCCGTAGATTTAGCTTTCACCGCCGCATCTTTGGCAGAAGCGCTGGCTGCAGAGGACGCAGCCTTTACTTTGGAAACGGACTGTTCGGCCGCCCGGGCTACCGACTGGGCCTGAGCCTTAAACGTTTCGGGCGCTTTGGAAGCGGCATCGGAGGCCGATTTGGCCGCAGTCTGCGCCTCTCTCACAGCCGCTTCCGCCGCTTGGGCGGCTGCATCGGCGGCTGTTTTGGCTGCTGCAGCGGCTGCAGCCGCAGCTTTAGCCTTGGCGTCCGTATCCGTTGCGGCGGTCAGGGATAAATCCGCATCCGCTTTGGCTTTGGCAGCCTGCTGGGCAGATACCCTGGCTTTGGCGTCCGCATCTGCAGCGGCAAGTGCAGAAGCGTCCGCATCCGCCTTGGCCTTGGCGGCCACCTGGGCGGCGGCTTTGGCTTTGGCGGCCAGTGCCGCTGCGGTTTGCGCGGCCAAGTCCACCGCTTTCTTGGCGTCATTGTTGGCCGTGTACTGGGCGCGCACCTTTCTGCGCGCCTGCTGGATCAAAGCATTTGTCTCCAAATCCTCTGCCTCCTGGGCAAAAACGCACAACGATGACAATAAAAAAGCACTTGCCGTCAAAAACACTTTTACGGTTGTCTTCATGGCTCTCTCCTTAAACGATCTTATAAGTCCTTTCTATAGTGTACTCATTTTCAGGTTTTTGACAAGACTGTTTTTCAGTCCGCCTGCGCAAAACCGCCCGCCGATAACGGGCGGGCGGTTGTTTAGAAAAAATACATGCGGTTACAGGTTGTTGGCCAACAGCAACACCAGCAAGCCTAAAAACACACAGCACAAAAGCAGTTTGGTCAGACCCAAGTGTTTTTTGAGCCAGTTGTTAAAAGTGGCCGACTCCTTGCCGCATACGGCCAGCACAAACACCAGCACCAGCGGCACGATAAACATCAGGTTATACAGCAGCAGGTATTCGGCGGCTTTAAAGAAATGCTTGTCGGCCTCTTTTAAAATAATCATGATGGTAGGCAAATACACCTGCCCCGTACATACTGCCTCCACCAAGGACACCGAAAATCCCACCGAGCACGCGGCCAGCATCAGCAGCCAGGAAGAGCCGTGCTTTTCCCCCAGGAAAAAATGCATAACTTTGTGTATAAACCGCTTATAGCTTTTAGGCAGCTGCAACAGCATTTTTTCCGATTTTTTGGTGCGCTGGTATATCATAAAATCATACAGACTCAAAACAAAGAAAATCGCACACAGGCCGATAGTCACCCACTGCACAATCAGCGTCACATAAGTAAAACCTTTCATGGCATACAGGAAACGGAACGCCCCAAATCCCAGCAACACGTAAACGGCAAATACGGACGCACAGTAAGATATCCCCACCAAAATCACTTCTTTGCGGTTATATTTGTACACGGCCAGGAACGAAATAAAGAAAACAATGACCGCAAACGCGCACGGATTAATGCCGTCGGCCAGTCCCGCGCCGATAATGGCCCATGCGGTGATTTGGCTGAACATGGCTTCATGCTGCGCCAGGGCCTGCTCTTGTGCGGAGGCTTCCTTATTATCCTGAACCGAAGCAGAAACCGCAGCGGAGGCGGAAAAATCTCCCTCAGGAGCAACTGCGATATCTGCCGCAGGCGTTCCTTCGGACTTATCTTGTGCGGCCGGCTCCTGCGCCCCTGCCGCCGGATGTTTATCCGTCAAAGTTGTATCAGGGTCTTCCTGTTCGCTTTGGACGGCCGGCTGCTGAGGCTGCGCGGCTTTTTGTTCAGCTAACACCTTCTCCCATACTTCTTCACAGCGGTCAATGGAATTGGGATACCCCTGTAGCACTTCGTCTCCGATAATCACAGTCGGAATGCCCATAGAGGTCGCACCGCGCGCTTCCATGGCTTTGATAAACACCAAATTCCCTTGTCCCTGCGTAACGTCATAATGAACGATATTCACTTCCCCTTTGTGGCGGGCGGCGAAGTTTTCTATAAATTTATCTTCTTTTAAGTGGCGGCAATGCACGCAATACGGCGAGGTAAACACCAATACGTCTATGGGTTTGGCCGCCGCGTACGTCCAGGCCAAACATCCAAGTACGGCAAACAACATAGCGCGAAACAGTCCCTTCCGATACATATTCTCTCCTAGCATAAGGTTTTGCACAATTTTAATTCTTTAATCTGCGACGGATATTTCACCGCGCATTGTTTCAGCCGCGCCTGTTCCTGCGGCGAACACGCCGTGCAGGCCACGCTTTCCAGCCCTTTGCGCAAGTGCGACATGGTGCGCTTGTCATAGCTGCTTAAATGTTCCTCGCAGGGGCAGTTTTCTTCACTGGCTATTAAGGCTTTGGCCAACAGATAGCGGCTGTTAAGTTCGGCGCAGTCTTCTTCCGTCAGTCCCGTTTCCGCCGCAGGCGCCTGCCACGGTGCGGGCAAACGGTTTATCACCGCCGCGCCCAGGGCCAGCACAAACATCGCACATCCCGCCCAGGCCAGCGGCCGTTTCCATGCAATCACCCGTCTTTGATTCACGCGCGCCCATACGCGGTTTTGCGCCGATTCGTTCGGGTCAAAATCCAGCTTTTCCGCACGTTCCTGCCAAGTTGGCTTGCTCATAAATCCTCCATATCACGCCGCATTTTTTCCACGGCGCGGTGGGCTACGGTGCCCACATTGCTTTCGCTCATGCCCGTTACCGCCGCAATTTGACGGTTGTTCAGGCCCGAGTAAAACTTTAGCGAAATTACGTCCCGCTCTTTGGCCGACAATCTGTCCATGGCCAAGAGCAGGCGGCGTTTAAGCTCGTCCTCTTCGGCCTGCCGGAGCGGGGTTTTGTCCTGCAGCGGCAAAACGTCCTCCGTATCCGTCAGCGAAAAGAAATGGCGCACCCAGTACAAGCGCCGGTGCATATTGATTTCGTTGCGCGCAATGGTAAAAATCCACTGCGCAAAAACGCCTTTTTTTTCGTCATAGGAAGCGAATTTCTCATAGGCCTTGCGCCATGCGCCGGCGCATAAGTCTTCGGCCAGCGCCGCGTCTTTCACGCGCAGAAACACATAAGCGTACACCCGTTTAAAATAAGCGTTGTATAACTCTTGGAAAGGCGCCATACACTATATATTATGCTCCGGCCGGAAAAGTATCACATACATTTTATTAATTTTTTCAAATCCCCGCCCGCCGCCTCTTTTGCTATCATATATATATATATATATGAATACCGCTTTGCCCGCTTCCGCCGCCAGCCGGGAAGAAAGACAATTTCTCATCATGACGCAGACCCCCGTGGGCAAACTCATCGCCAAACTGGCGTTGCCGACGGTCATCAGCATGCTGGTGTCGGCCATTTATAATATTACCGATACATTTTACGTTTCGCACCTAGGCCCCAGTGCGGCGGGTGCGGTGGGCGTCGTGTTCTCTTTGATGTCTTTAATTCAGGCTTTCGGCATGGGCATGGGGACGGGCGCGGCCAGCATGGTCAGCCGCTGCCTGGGCCGGCGGGACGTGCAGACGGCATCGCAATATGTATCATCGGCGTTTTTTGCAGGCGCTTTCATCGGATTGTGTATTTTGACGGCCGGAGAACTGAACCTGCCATGGCTGATGCGCCTTTTGGGCAGTACGGACACTATTTTGCCTTATGCCTGCGATTACGGTCATTACATTTTAATAGCCGCGCCGATTATGTGCGCCGCCTTTGTGCTTAACACCACCCTGCGCGCGGAAGGCAAAGCCATGTTTTCCATGATAGGGCTGACCACGGGGGCCATACTCAACATTGCCATTGCTCCCGTCTTTATTTATGTACTGGAATGGGGCATAGCGGGCGCGGCCATTGCGGTGTTGATTTGCCAAAGCATCAGCTTGTGCATTTTGCTTTCTTTCTTCTTGCGCAAGAAAAGCGTAACCACGCTGTCTTGGAAACTGGTCAGCCGCCGCGCACGTGTATATTTGGATTTGGTGCGCCTGGGCAGCCCCACCACACTGCGCCAGGGGTTTGCTTCCCTGGCCATGGCGCTCTTAAACGTCAAATCCGCCCCATTTGGGGACGCGGCCGTGGCCGCGGTCAGCATCGTGGTTAAAATTTACCTGGCCATACGCAGTTTAATTCTGGGCATCGGCCAAGCCCTGCAGCCCGTGGCCGGCTACAATCACGGAGCGAAACTTTATGACCGCGTGCGCCAGGCTTTCTGGGTGACCACGCGGGCGGGCAGTATCATTTGCACCACGCTGGCCGCCGCGCTGGCCTGGGGAGCGCAGCCCGTGATGATTTCCTTCCGTACGGGAAGTGACGAGGTGGTCCAAATCGGCGTGCAGGCGCTGTATTTATTTTGTATGGCTTTGCCTTTTCTGCCTTTTTCCACTTATGTGGACCAAATGCTGCAAATGCTGGGCCGCAGCAAAAGCTCGGCTTTTTTGGCCAGCTGCCGCCAGGGCATTATGTTTCTGCCGCTGATTTTTATCCTGCCGCATTATTTCGGTCTGCGCGGCGTGGAAGCCACCCAGCCGCTGGCCGATATGCTGACATTCGTGGCGGCGGCCGTTATCCTTTCGCGCTTCTTTAAACAATATAAAACGGGACGCAAGCCCCTCTCTTCCAAACGCCGCCTGCGGCTGACCTATCTCATCCTTTCGCGCAAACTCAATCACTGGACGGAACCGTATAAATAAGCTTTGCCGTAATTTGTTAAAATTAAAATATGTCCAAACTCAAAACGATTTTCTTCGGCACGCCGGACATCGCCGTGCCGTATTTAGAATTGGCAAATGAACTGACCGATGTGCAGCTGGTCGTCACGCAGGCCGACAAGCCGCGCGGGCGTGGTATGGTCATCACCCCTTGCCCCGTCAAAAGCCGCGCGCTGGAGCTGGGTCTGCCTGTACGATCGCCGGATAAACTCAAAGACATTTACGAAGAAGTCAAAAACATTTCTTTTGATATCGGCGTAGTGGTGGCGTTTGGCAAAATTTTCCGCCCCGATTTCCTGGCACTGGCCAAGACGGGCTTTTTAAACGTGCACTTTTCGCTTTTGCCGCTTCTGCGCGGGGCCGCGCCAGTGCAACATTCCCTATTTAATAATTTTTCCAAAACGGGCGTCAGCGTATTTTGGATAGCCCCGGGCATGGACGACGGACCGCTTTTTTTGCAAAAAGAAATTGCCGTGGACCCGCAGGACAACGCCGAAACGCTGTTTAAAAAGCTGATCCCGCTGGGGCTGGACGCGCTGAAAGAAACCCTGGCGCGCTTGGAAAGGGGTGAGACAATTAAAATCCCGCAAACGGGCGAACCGACCCTGGCCCCCATGATTAAAAAAGAAGACGCTCTTTTAAATTTTCAAACCATGACGGCCCAGGAAATACATCATAAAGTGCGCGGCCTGGCCTGCGGGCCCAAAGCGCGCACCGCCGTGCAAATGCACGGCAAAGAAGAACTTTTGCAAATTTTGCACACCGCTCTTCCGCAAGAAGAAACCGTACAAGGCGCGGCCGGAACGGTGCTCTGCGTTGAAAGCGCAAAAGGAATTTTAGTAAAATGTAAGCAAGGAAGCATTTGGATATTGCAGGTGCATCCGGCCGGCAAAAAACCCATGGCCGCTTCGGCGTATGCCAACGGACACGGAATAAAACCCGGCGCGGAGGTTTTTGTTTCCCATGGCTAAAAATACGGACATCAGTTTTGAAGAGTTTATCGGCAAAACAAAAAGTTCTTCCCGCACCAAATGGATTATAGCGGGCGTGATTTTTGTTTTTTTTGTATTGCTTATCTTTATTTCCATTGACTGGGTCATGGGAGCCATGGTGCATACCCGCCAGGAAGTGCAGGTGCCCGACATTACCAAAAAGCCCGTTACCGCGGCGCTGAACTCGCTGGCTTCGGTCAACCTGGCCATGAAGCAGGCCGGTTTGGAATTTGCAGACAACGTCCCCCCCGGCTCCGTCCTGCGCCAAATTCCGTCCGCCGGCAGCACCGTGCGCGAAGGGCGCGTCATCCGCGTGTGGATTTCCCAGGGAGATGAAATGGTCTTTGTCCCTTCCGTGGAAGGGCTTGATTTGCGTTCGGCCCAGCTGGCGGTGCGTCAGGCGGGCCTGCAGGTGGAAAAAGTGGAGAACGCCTATTCCCTGACAGTGGAAAAAGGGCTGATTATTTCCCAAACGCCGGAAGCGGACAGCATGCTTTCGCTGGGCGATAAAGTAACGCTGACTTTGTCCAACGGCCAGCCGCCGGCCAGCGTGATCTTGGCGCCGGATTTCCGCAATAAAAAACTGGCGGAAGCCACCTTGTGGGCCAGCCGGCAGAATATGAATTTAACCGTAAAAGAAGATGCGCATTCGCCTTTCCCGTACGGTACGATTGCGGAGCAAAACCCGCCGGCCGACAGCGAGTTGGCCCCGGGTTCGGCGCTGGAAGTAACCGTCAGCCGCCGCGAGGCCTCCGAAGACGAAAAGATGTACCATTTGCACTATGAATTGCCGCAGGGCAAAAAGGCCATGCGCGTGCGCATTGTGCTCATTGACGACAACGGCGAGCGCGAAGTCATCAACGAAAGCAAACAGCCCGGCAGCAAGATAGATTTGGAAATCCCGTACAGCGGCAAAGCCACCTTCCGCATTTTGTCGGACGGCATCCTGGTGCGGGAGCGCGAAATACAATGACTTC
>CALUXH010000103.1 GCA_944324695.1 uncultured Elusimicrobiales bacterium
CAAAAACAAACAGGAAAGCCGACAAAACGGCAGCGGCCGTTTTCCCGACAAAAAAGCGCAAAAAATTTATACGTGTCATATAGTTATACAGGATTTCCGTTTATCAAATAAATTTTTAACAAAGCACCACGCAGTTCCGCCGTTGCCTATCCGACGAACCCACTCTTTTAAATTCTGGCAACTTTTGACCTTCTTGTCAAACGCTTTGTTTTTTGTATTCGGCGGCAGAACCAGGCCTCCTACAACTTCGCATAGGGAGCCGCTTCTTTATAACTCAAGCCGCCGTTTGCCCGCGGGAGCGCAGACGGCTTTATTCTTGCCGGGAATTTTCTTTCTGCGGGATATCGTCCGCCACTTCCCCGTACAGGGCAAAAGTGCCGCGGCGGCCGTCTTTAACCCAATACAACGCTTTGTCGGCTTTCTCAAACAGCTCCGCCGCCGTGGCTCCGTCCTGAGGGAAAACGGATATCCCCTGGCTGATGCTCAGCGTCACGCGGTCTCCGTTTGTATAGCGGTCCGGTACGGCGATGCCGTTGATGCGGTCTTTAAGGCGTTTGGCGATAATCTTGGCTTCTTCCCCGTTGGTGCGGGGCAACATGATAATCATTTCGTCCCCGCCGTAACGGCACGGAAAATCCGTCTGACGCAGACTGGTGCGCAGCACGCGGCTGACTTCCTTCAGGGCCCAGTCGCCTATCTGGTGGCCGTAGGTATCGTTGATTTGTTTAAACAAATCTATATCCAGCAAAATGACGGACATAATCAAGTCAAAACGTTTGGAACGGTAAATTTCTTCGGCAAATTTTTCGTTGAAGAAACGGCGCACGGGCAGTTTGGTCAGCTCGTCATAATTAGACAGCTCCTGTACGCGCTCAAACAGCGCGGCGTTGTCTATGGCCAGGGCGATTTGGGTGGAAAATTGTTTTAAAGAAATAAAATCCAAGTAATCAATGCGCCGGCGGGAAAGCAAATTGTCAAACGTCAGAAACCCCACCTTGTTGCGCTGCACTTTCAACGGAATATACACCACATTGTGGATGGTGCGGTAAGCCGCACCCTTGTCAAACACGTCACGCAGCAGGGTGCGTTCGTCCTCGGGCAGATCGTCTCCGCTTTGGCGGGTAACCTCGCCGGAGATATCCACCCCCAAAATGCTTTTGATTTTGGTGCCGTCGTAATTGGTCTGATACAAACGCACGCGGTCAAAGCGGAAATATTTTTGCACGCCCTGCAAAATCAGTTCCAGCCCGTCGGACAAGCGCAGGGATGTGGCAAAAATGGTGGCCAAATCGTTAAGTGCGGTGGCGGTGTTTAAACGCTGGTTTTTGGCCTGGTCAATTTCCGTATTGGTCAGATTATGCGAAATTTCCGCCGCCACGGCTTTAATCATCTTTTTTTCAGTTTCGTGAAAAATGCGGTTTTTGCGGAAACGTTCCAGACGCAGCACGCCGACCCTTTCTTTGATTACGGTGCGCACGTCGTCCATTTCCAACATCATGGCGGGACGACGCCATTTCAGCAGCACGTACACGGCGGGATAGTTTAAATCCGTAGAATCGGCGATGCCGTCCTGCAGCAGTTTTTTCAAAAATTCGGGTTCATTTAAGACGGATATGTCTTCCTGCATGTCCATGCAGTATTCTTTTTTGCACATCATGTTTAAGGACAAAAGCGCACGCTCCTGCTGCCAGTCAAAAAAATACACGCGGTCCAGCTTAAACAAATCACGCAGGGCCGGCAGCGCGCATTCCAGCAGCTGGCGTTTGTTTTGAAAAGACTGGTTTAACGTTTTGCTGAATTTAAACAGCGTGTACGCTTCTCTGTCAAACATATTTACCCCTCATATAAGGACAACAAATATTCCACTTCCTTGGCCGCTTTGTCCAGCTCCATATCTAAGCTGGCCTGCGTAAAACGTCCCTCCACAATTTGCGTGGCGCAGACGGCCAGGATTTTATTTAAAATTTCCACCACCGTGCCGGTAATGGTAATGTTGGGCAGCGTGCGCGCACTGGCCAAAATACCCGAATACGTGCGCAAACGCTGAGATGAAGAAAAAATCAGCTGTTCAAAACTTTCCTCAAACGCGGGAAACACTTCCATCATGGCGGCGTAGCGCATTTGATTGTCCGTGCGCGCGCACCATTTAATAAATTTTAAAGCGGTTTCTTTATCCGTACCGGCGGTGTTGATCATCAAGTTCATACCCGACAAATACGCCTGGGGCGCATCCCCCGTGCGCGGCACGGGCAGGGTTTTGACGCGCACCCCCATTTTGCCCTCAAAACTGGCCACCCCCTGCTTGCGGGAAATGAGCATGCTGGCCTTTCCCGACAGCATAGTGCCCAGGCTGCCGCGCTCGCGCAGGATGGGCATATAGTTTTTCAGGGCCAGGGTAATATAATCTTTGACGCCTTCTTTAAACTGCGGCGTGCCAATCAGCGTACCGCGCAAATCCCCCGTAAACAAAGCCGCGCCGCGGCCCCAAATTTCCATGAATGCACTGCGCGTGGAAAGCGAGCCGCGCCAGTCGCTGTTTTGCATAGGGTAGTAACCTTCCACATCTTTAAACTGTTCCCGCAGGCGCCGGCATACATCCAACAGTCCTTCCCACTGCGCCAAATCTTTTTCTGGATCGGAAGAAACCAGTTTTAAATGGTCGGCGCGGAAATGCAGCGCGCTCATGTCAAACCACCACGGATAAGAATACAAATCTTTGGTGCCCGGTTTATAGCAATGCGGACGCAGCGGGAACAGACAGGAAGAAAGAGACAGGCCCGGATCCAGCTTGGACAAGTTTTCCGCCACGCCGGCGCGCGTCAGAAGCGCAGTCCAATAATGCGGGATTTGCACCAAATCCGGCACCACTTCGCCTTCGGCCGGGCTTTTCAACATAAAAATCTTTTTCCATAAAATATTACGCGTGAACACCTGTACGGTAATATTCGTGTTTGGATATTCCTGCTTGAAACGCTGCACCAGCAGGTTATAATCGGATTTGGTCCGTGCGCCGGAATCCGGCATGACCCACAAAATCATTTATTTCCCCCAGTTTTTTACTTTCAGGTTCGGGTTTATATTAATATTCCACTTTTTTTTCAGGGCGTCTTCGCCCGCGGCCTGCAGCCGCTTATAAGCCGCCAGCGCAATCATGGCCGCATTGTCAGAAGACATTTTACGCGGCACAAAACGCACGTCTATGCCCAGCTTGGCGCCTTCGGCGCTCATCATCTGGCGCAGCAGGGTATTGGCCGCCACGCCGCCGCCCACGGCTACGTGTTTTACCTTATATTTCCGTGCGGCCAGCAAGGTCTTTTTGACCAACGTTTCGCAAACGGCTTCTTCAAAACTGGCGCATACGTCGGGCACGCTGACGTCCTGGTGATCCCGCAAATAATAGCTCACGGCCGTTTTAATGCCGCTGAACGAAAAATCCCACGTGCCAGGCAAAAGAGGACGCGGGAAATCCACCGCGTCGCGCCGGCCTTTTAAGGCCTGCGCCGACACCTGCGGCCCCCCCGGGTACGGCAAGCCCAAAAGTTTGGCCACTTTATCAAAAGCTTCTCCGGCCGCGTCGTCGCGCGTGCGGCCCAGCACTTTGTACTGCCCGTAATTTCTGACATACCACAGCTCCGTATGACCGCCGGAAACGACAAGCGCCACCAGCGGGAAAGACAAAGGATTTTTCACTTCCCCGTCTTCAAATTCACAGGCAAACAAATGCCCCTCCAGGTGGTTAATACCTAGTATAGGGACTTTTTTAAAATTTGCAAGGGTTTGCGCCGCCACGCGGCCCACCATCAGTCCGCCCGGCAGCCCGGGCCCCCGGGCAAAGGCCACGCAGTCTATATCGCGCCCGGCCAGCGCCTCATGGATTACCGTGGCGATTTTGGCCGCATGCGCGCGGCTGGCCAGCTCCGGCACAACGCCGTGGTATTTTTTATGTTCTTCAATCTGGGAATAAATCACATTGCTGAGCAACTTTTTGCCGCCGACCAACAACGCGGCGGAAGTTTCGTCGCAGGTGCTTTCTATGCCCAGTATGGCAAAATCTTTTTTCATATGACTCCGTTTACTTGTCCTGAGCCGGAGCGGATTTTTTCTGTGCGTCTGCGCCGGCCTCCTGTTCAGCCTGCTCCTGCGACGCTTTGGACATATCCGCTTTTTGGGCAATGATTTTTTCAGGACCCTCTTTTAAAACTTCCACGGCTTTATCCAGCACGGGGTCTTTTTCCGTAAAATCCGTTTTAGGAAGCGCCTGCCCCGGAACATAAACAATATTGTTATATTGCATAAAAATTTTCACTTCGTCTTCGGCTTTCATTTTCACTTCTACATCAGGAAAAATACCGCCTTCGTTTTCCTTACTTTTATCGCGGTAGTCCCGCTGTATCAGCCGTCCCTTGGGCGTATAATATTTGGCAATGGTCAGACGCAAGCCGGATCCGTCGCTCAAAGGCAGCACCTGCTGTACGCTGGCTTTGCCAAAGCTACGCTGCCCCACAATGACCGCACGGTCATTGTCCTGCAAGGCGCCGGAGACGATTTCGCTGGCGCTGGCGGAAGCCTGGTTAAGCAGCACCACCAGCGGAATATCCGGGTACGGAGCGGTTTTGCCGGTTCTAAATTCCTGGTAAAACTCCGGCTTCCTGCCCTGGGTGTACACAATCATCTGCTCTTCGCCCATAAACAGCTTGGCCACCTCTGCCGCGCCGGTCAGCAACCCGCCCGGGTTAAAGCGCAAATCCAGCACCAGGGCTTTCATACCCTGGCGGGTCAGATCTTCCAGCGCTTTTTGCATTTCTTCGGTGCTGTGACCGGAAAAGTCCACCAAATAAATATAGCCGATATTGTCTTCCAGCATGCGGTAGTACACCACTTCGGGCACGATTTTCTCGCGTTTAAACGTATATTCGGGCAGTTCTTCGTATTCGCCGGTCTTTTCGTTTTTGCGGCTCATGACGATTTTCACTTTTTTCCCCACGGGCCCGCGCATAAGCTCCACGGCGGCGTCCAAGTCCATGGAAGTAACGTCTTTTCCGTCCACCCGCAAAATACGGTCCCCCGGCATAACGCCGGCCTTAAAAGCGGGCGTGCCGGGCATGGGGCTCATTACCGTAATAAAACCTTCCACCTTAGACAGGCGGATTCCCAGTCCACCGAAATCGCCGCGGGTTTCATTTTTCAGCTCCTGATAATCTTTAGGAGGCAAATATTCCGAAAAATCATCCAATTCCGCCACCATTCCCCGTATGGCCCCGTTGACCAACGTGGAAGTGTCGGTCGGCTCCACATAGTTTTCCTTAATATATTCCAACACATTGACAAATGTCCCCAGCTGTTTCAGCCCCCCGTCCACCGCACTGTAAGCGCAGGGAAACAGCGTCCCCATAAAAAAAACAACTGCCGCCCATGCGGCGAACTTGCTAGATTTCTTTCCTTTCATCATATTCCTCCGCGCTGCCAAAAGCGCGCCAAAAAGTTACAAAGGTTTCAGCCAGTCCGTCGGATCCACCGCCGTGGCGCCCTGGCGTATTTCAAAATAGACGGCGTAACGGCCGGTGCCGGAACTTTGCTGCGTGTCTCTGCCAGCCGTGCCGATAATGCCTCCCTGGGGCAGCTTCTCCCCCACCACGGCTTCAATCGCATACAGAAAGCCATAAATACTAAAAAAACCTTTCCCGTGATCCACAATTACCACATTCCCATAAGAACGGAAAGGACCGGCATAAATCACGTCTCCGGCGGCCACGCTGCGCACCGGCTCTGCAGACTTGGCGGCGATTTTAATGCCGTCTCGGAAAATCCAGGTATTCAAATCGCGGCGGTATTCCTTTCCGAAAGCGCTGATAATTTGCCCTTCCACCGGCCAAGGCAGCGAATGGCGCGGCACGTCTATTGTGGCGATGGAAGACTGTTTTTTGGCGGTCGTTCCGGCTTTTCTGGCCGCGGCGTCCTCTCTGGCCTGCTGCTTGGCGGCGGCTTCTTTGCGCCGGCGTTCAAATTTGGCCAACAAGTCGTCCAAAGCGCGGGCAGATTTGTTAAGCTCGTTGAGCTCTTCACGGATTTGGGCCGTTTTTTTCTTGGTTAAATTGAGATCCTGCTGTTTCTTCAAAAAATTGGTAGTGATGACCTGCTGCCTTTTTTCAATTTGGGAGCTTTGTTCCAACAACTTTTTATTGCGGGCTTCAAAATCGTAAATTTTTTGTTTGGCGGCTTTATTCTCTTTTTGCAAAGCGACGGAAAACTCCGCCTTGTGCGTCAGCACGCGGTCTATAAACAGGGCTTCCTCAGGGCTGAAATCCCCGGGGCACCAAACACAACGCGGCGTTAAATAATAATTGTTAATTTCATCTTCCACCACCCCGCTCCACATGGGCATACTGCGTTCCAGCGCCGCGCGCTTGTCTTCGGTGGAGAGCAGGGTCTGCTCCACATAGTTAATATCCGATTCCAGTTTGTTTTTCTCGCGCTGGGCCGCAGCCTTGCGGCTTTCCAAAGCGGAAATTTCTTTGGAAATGGCGGCCTCCTGCTCCCGGTATTTTTTCAATTCTTTCTGCTTTTGAGCGGCCTGCTTTTTGAGCTGCGCCAGCTTCTGTTTTTGCGCAGCCTCATCCGCCCCGGCTCCGTATGCCGCCGGGAACAGACACAGAAACGCCCAAAAAAGAACTAGAATTTTTGCCATTTGCCCAGCGTCCATCCCAAAAGACCGCAAAACACCAAAATGCCCAGCTGGCGTTCCACAGACGTAAAATATTGCAGCGCCGGCATCAAAAGTCCTGTCGGGTACACCAGCAGCATAAACAACGCCAAAGACAGCACCCCCGCCAGCAGGGCAGATACGACAGCGCCTCCCACATGGGCTTTGCCGCGCACGGGATAAGCTTCCACCATAAACATAAACGCAAAAAATAAAACCAGCGCAAACACCGAAGCCAAATTCAACGTACGCAGGCACAAACCGCTGTAAAAGGCCAACTCCGCCTGCTGCAGCGAGTATTTCAGCGTAAGCTGCGGATATTCCGACTGCAGATTCTGCGCAAACGGACGGATATTATTTATTGCACGGTCGGAAAGTTTCACTTCAAAATACGCCGGCATGTGTTCATAGCCCAAGGCCACTACGGCCTGTGTCAGGCGTTCGTTTTTGGCTTTTAACGCGGCCAGGGCATCCTGCGGGGAGAACAGTTTAACGGCCAAAATATCTTCTTTATTGCTCAGGCTGTCCCCTAACCCCGCCAAAGAGGCATTGTCCACATCTTGCGTCACAGCCAGCACCAACTTAAAATCATCCGCCAGCGCATGATGGTATTTGGACAGCTGCAGCTGTAAAAAGCTCACGCACTGCCAGAGTACGGCCACGGCAAACACCAACGCAAAGAGGCGGCGGTATCCGCGAAACATAACGGTGCAAGCCCCGCTTTTTTTGGGTTTATCCTGTAAAAAATCATCCATAGAACTTCTCCCGGGCTTAAAAACCCAAAGCCGTTTCAAACTTTTTCTTTAAATCCGTATTATGATACACGCCGGAAAATTCCCCGGCGCCCGGCCCATAGGCCACCCCCAGCAACATGCTGGAAGAATGCGTCCCTGTCGCCCAGCGCATGCCCAAAGCGTCATTTAATTTAGCAATCAGCTCTTCATAGTCGGGCACTTCACCGTCTAAATCCAAATCAATATGCCCCCCCAGCGCCTCATCTGCCATCCGCTGCAAGGTTTGCGCCGTCTGCTGTTCCTGAGGCAATTTTTTAAATTCCGGGTACACATAGTACAACAAATGTTTGTGGGAAAACACCTTCCGGTAATACGGGATATTGACAAAATCCGTATCCCCGCTGTACAGCATTTCCCCCTGGGAAGACTTATGGCTGACCCGATCTTCGTCCAAGTGCCGATAATGGAAAACGGGGACGCCGGTTTCATGATCCGCATCCACATACAGCAGCGTATCTTTATGCTGCTTGGCATAGTTCCACAAATAAGCCAGCGTTTCATCCATATTCATCATTTCCCACATAACCGGCCCGGCTTCGTTATCATGCAAAGCCCAGTCTATTTTTCCGGCCTCCACCATCAGCACAAAACCGTTTTTATTTTGGCTTAAAAGTTCTATGGCCTTTTGGGTCATTTCCTTGAGCGTAGGCACCTGCGGGTAACGCTCCATATCCCCGTAAAACGGCATGGATTCCTCAGCAAACAACCCCAGCACGCGGCCTTTCTTTACTTTGGCCAGTTCCTTGGCGTTTTGCACCACGGTCCAGCCCTGTTTCTTGGCTTCTTTTAAAAGCTTTTTATTTTCTTTCTGGGTAAAATATTTCAGCCCGCCGCCCAAAATAACCTGCGCCCCGCTGCGGACCAGCTGACGGGCAATGTCATATTTTTCGCCGCGGCTCTTGGCATGCGCCAAAAATCCGGCCGGCGTAGCGTCCGTAACATAAGCGTCGGAAATAACACCAACGCTTTTCCCTTCTTTTAACGCTTTTTCCAAAATGGTTTCCACTGGTTTGCTTTCAAAATCAAGGCCGATATAATCCGGCCGGGAAAGCACGCCGCAAGCCATTTGCGTAGCCGCACAGGCAGAATCGGTGACAATGGTGTCATAGGTATGGTTAAAATGCAACCCAGTTACGGATTGATTTATAAACTTTTCCAACACGGACTGTTTGTCCGGGTATTGGGGCAAATCCGCCAAACGTACTCCTTGCATAAACATGGATATGGCGCTGGGCCCCATACCGTCCCCAATCAGCCACACGGCGTTTTTGGCTTTAGCCTGCGGCGCAGGCTGCTCGTCGGAAGCAAACGCGAATCCGACCGTTAATAAACCGGCAGACAACACTGCAATGATTCGTTTTATCATGTTTCACCCTTTTTACAAAATCGTTTTTTGATACAAAGCCATATAATCCCGGGCGGATTTGTCCCAGGAATTGTCTTGCAACATGGCGTTTCTGACCAGCTTATTCCATATTTTTTTATCTTCAAACACGTTTAACGCTTTGTCTAATGCGTTATAAATGCCGTTCTCGCTAAACGTATTGATAAAAAATCCCGTTGCGGAGTCATTTTCCGCTCCTTCTTTATAACCGGTGACGGTATCCACCAGACCGCCCACTTTGCTGACCACGGGCAGCGTGCCGTATTTCATGGATATCATCTGCGAAAGGCCGCACGGCTCAAAACGCGAAGGCATGAGGAATATGTCCGCACCGGCGTAAATCTGGTGCGCCAATTCCTCGTCCAGTTTGCCTTCATAGGCAATATCCGCCGGATATTTCTTGGCCAAATCGCGGTATTGTTTTTCCAGCATGGGGTCTCCGCAGCCCAGCACCACAAATTGCGCACGTCCGTGCAGGCGCTCCATCACCGAAGCGGCGATATCCAAGCCTTTTTGATAATCCAGGCGCGACACCACCCCCACCAGCGGTTTTTGAGGATTCTCGCCCAAGTTCAACTGTTGCTGCAAATACTGTTTGGAAACAGGCTTGTTCTTGGAAAAAGAAGATACGTCATAACCTATGGGCAGCAGCGTGTCTATTTCCGGGTCCCATATTTCCGTGTCAATGCCGTTGACGATGCCGTAGAAATTTTTACTGCGGAATTTCAGCAGCCCTTCCAACCCAAAACCCATGGACGGATCAGACTGGACCTCCTTGGCGTAATTGGGGCTGACGGTGCTGATGTTATCGGCAAATACAATGCCGCTTTTTAAAAAACTGATGCCGCCGTAATATTCAAATTTGTCCGGCGTAAAATCGGCCGGGTGGAAACCCGCCTTTTCATAGGTGGAATACGGAAAATGCCCCTGGTAGGCGATATTATGAATAGTCAGCAAACTGCGGGTGCGCGTAAAAAAGGCGTCCAGCTTGTAAACGGTTTTTAAATAAGCCGGCAGCAACGCGGTCTGCCAGTCGTGGCAGTGGATAATATCGGGGCGGAAGCCCACAAATTTGCACCCTTCCAACACGGCGCGGCAAAATAAAATAAAACGCTCGTCATTGTCCAGATAATCGCCTAGTTTGGTGCGGTACAAATCGGGTCGGTCAAAATATTTGCGGTTGCCCACAAAGAATACCAACACATTTCCCCAGTTGATATAAGACAAAGACACCTGCTCAATTTTATCTCCCACGGGAATCAAATATACGCCCGGGACCACCTTTAAAGAGGATACGCGCCGTATGTTGCGGTAATGCGGCAGGAACAGCAGTACTTTGTTGCTTTTGCTCCCGGCCAACTGCTGGCTCAGCGCGCCGACCACGTCGGCCAGTCCTCCCGTTTTGCAAAACGGAAACGCCTCACTGGCGGCTAAAACGATATTCATGCGTTCTCCTCCTGTTTATTTTCCTCTTGGGGCAAACCCTGTTTTTCCTCCGGTTCCCGCTGCGGCGCGCCATCCTGCGAAGCTGCGCAGGGCTGGGCAACGGCTCCTTCTGGGGCAGAAGCGGCTTCCGGGGCGTTTTCTTCTTCCGGCTCGAACATATTTTTGGGCCGCTTAAAGAACGCGTCCGCCGCGTCGCCGGTTTCTTCTTCCAAAGCCAATATGGCCGGCTCGCCCAGCGGCGGCAGTTTTTCTTCAAAAGGCAAATCTTCCTGCTTCTCCTGCAGCTGCTTGGCCGCAAACACCTGCAGGTCCGGCAGTTCCGAAATCTTGTTCAGGCCGAACAGACGCAAAAATTCGTCCGTCGTGCCGTACACCATGGGCCGGCCGATGGTATCGCGCTTGCCCAGCACCCGCACCAGTCCGCGCTCCAAAAGCCGTTCCAGCGGGGCGGCCACGTCCACGCCGCGTATCATTTCCATCTCCGCGCGCGTAACGGGCTGTTTGTAGGCAATAATGGCCAGCGTTTCCAGCGCCGCATTGGACAGGCGCGTGGTCATCTTTTCATTATATAATTTACGCACCCAGCGGCCGTATTCCGGCTTGGTGCACATTTGGTATCCGCCGCCTATTTCCAAAATGCGCACGGCGCGGCCGGTGTCTTCATATTCTTTGGCCAGCTCCTGGATGATTTCCAACACGCGCTTAGAGCTGATATGTTCCACCACGTCGGCAATGCGCGAAGGTTTTAAAGGGCGGTCGGTAATAAATAATAAATTTTCAATAATTTGTTTGGCTTCCCCGCTTTCCAACAGCTCATTTTGCCCTTCTTCCGGCGCGGCGGAGGGAGCCTGCACGGGGGCTTGGCCTGAATCTGCGGCCGGCTGCGAGGAAAGGTTTTCTTCCCGGACGGAAGTTTGTTCCGCCGAATTCGCTGCCGCCTCTGCGGCGGCGTTTTGCAGCTGCTGCGCCGCCTGCACAGCCTCGGCGGCTGTTTGGTTTGGCGTGTCCGCGGCTGCAGCCGCGTCTAAATTTTCTTCCATAAAATCTCCGTTATCCGGCCGCTTCGCCGTGCATCAGCTGGCGGAAGTCCGTATCTTTGTTGTCAGGGTTTAAATAAATGCGTATCTGCCCGTCCTGCTCATCCTGTCGGGCCAAAAGTTTTTTAATTTTAATCAATTCCAAAACAGCCATAAAACACGTAATGATGCCGCGTTTTTTGGTTTCCCCCACAAAAATATCATCCAACAACACCCACTGGCGGCGGGCCAACATATCCACCACTTTTTCCATTTTGACCTCTATGGGAAACTCCTCCACCTTCAGCAGTTCCACGCGCTTGCGCTCGTCCAGACGGTCAAACGCGCGCTTGACGGCGCAAAGCAGGTCAAAAAGCTGCAAATTGAGCACCTTTTCGCCATTGTCAAAAATAGGGGCCGATTTATAAAAATTGTCTTTGTTTTCTTCCAGTTTTTCTTCCAGGAATTTGCCGGCCTCTTTATACTTCTGGTATTCCACCAGTTTGGCAATCAGTTCCTTGGCCGGGTCGGGCCCTTCGTTTTCGCTCGTAGGCACCTGGGAAGGCAGCAGGCTTTTGGCCTTAATCTGCATCAGCGTGCTGGCCATGACCAAAAACTCGCCCGCGATTTCCAGGTTTAATTCCTTCATCACGTTTAAGTATTCCAAATACTGTTTCGTGATTTCGGAAACGTTCACATCCGTTACGTCCAAATTGTCTTTTTTGATAAGGTGCAGCAGAAGGTCCATGGGGCCTTCAAACACGTTAATGTGGACGTTAATCGGTGCGGTGTTTATCATTTGATCACTTTCATGGCCCGTTTGGCCTGCTGCAGCGTCACGGCGGCGGAGGCGCGGGCGGCTTCTTTGCCGCCATGCAAAATGGCCTGCAGCTGCGCTTTGTCACTTTCAAATACTTTGCGCCGCTCCAAAAATCCTTTCATTTCCGGTTCCATCAGGGCAAACAATTCTTTTTTGCACGCCACGCAGCCTAAAGCGCCGGCTTTGCATTCTTCACAGCGTTTCTTCCAGTTTGGATTGTAAATCTTGTGAAAAGCAAACACCACGCAGCCTTCGGGATCGGCGGGGTCGGTGGCTTTTTTCTTATTCGGGTCGGTGAACATGGACATGACTTTTTTGCGCACGCTGTCCAAATCTTCGCCCAAGTCTATGGTGTTGTTGTAGGATTTGGACATTTTATGCCCGTCCAGCCCGGGCACGACGGCCACCTCGGTATATAAAGGTTTGGGCTCCACAAAAACGTCTTCCGTTTTATAGATTTCGTTAAAACGGCGTACCAAGTCGCGCGCGATTTCCAAATGCGCGGTCTGGTCTTTGCCCACGGGCACCAGGCCGGCTTTATGGATTAAAATATCCACAGCCATCAGCACGGGATAACCCAAAAAACCGTAAACGGAAATATCTTCGTCGGCCAAGCCTTTTACGCGCTCGGCCAGCGGGGTGTTTTCGTCACCTTTTAACTGGCCGGCGTATTTGCGGGCCAGCAACTCATTAATCTGGTCTTTATACGTCGGGTTGCGGTACAGCCAGCCCAGCGGCGTAATCATACCCAGCAGGGTGTTGAGTTCACTGACTTCGGGCACGTCGGATTGGATGAAAATGGTGCATTTTTTCGGGTCCAGCCCCGCCGCCAGCCAATCCACCAGCATTTGCTCACTGTTTTGGGCCAAGTTTTCGGTGTGCTCATAGGCGGTGGTCAGCGCGTGCAAATCCGCCACGAAGAAAAAGCATTTATATTTATCCTGCAGCGCCACAAAGTTTTTCAGCGCGCCATGATAATTGCCCAAATGCAGTTTGCCCGTCGGGCGCATGCCGGATACGATAATGTCTGTACTCATAACTCCTCTTTAAATGCCGAATATTTTGCCCAACAAACTGACGACCAAATACATCGGCGGATATAAAATATAGCGAAAAAGCCCCGTAATAATCAGCCCCAGCACCACATACATACCCCAACGGCCGAAAAACCGTCCGTACGCCATGGCCGCGTTAAGCGGCAGCAGCGCCTCTACAATATGCCCGCCGTCCAGCGGCGGTATGGGCATGAGGTTAAAAACAGCCAGCAACACATTAATTTGCAGCCCGTAAATTAAAAATTTTACCGTCTGTGCCGTACCCAGCGGGGAAAGCAAGCCGCTGACCAGCACCAGCTTAATAAAAAAAGCGCACAATACCGCCAGCAGTAAATTGGCCGACGGCCCCGCCAGGCCCACCAGCCCCATACTTTTGCGCGGCCGCGGCAAACGCATGGCATTGACCGGCACGGGCTTGGCCCAGCCAAACATCGGCAGGCCCGACACATAACACAAAGCCGGCACGGCCACGGTGCCGATGATATCCACATGCTTAAGCGGATTAAGCGTCAGACGGCCCATCAAATAAGCCGTATCGTCCCCCATGCGGTACGCCGTATATCCGTGCGCAAATTCATGCAGCACAATGGAAAAAAATAAAATCGGTACTACGATAAACAAATCCATAATGGTATTCTACTAAAATATTTGCCTGTCGCACAGTATACAGCCACCGGTATAAAGGCCAAAATCAGGCTAAAAACACAGGCGAAGCCGTTATGATACCGCTTCGCCCGTTTCAAACTTGCTTACATTTCTTTATTTAATGACCGTGCCGACCTGTCCCGTGCGGTAGTGCACAATGCGGATTTCTATGCCTTTGGCCTTAGCCAGCCGCACCGCGTCGGGGTGCAGCACGCTGGCGCCGTTTAAGGCCAACTTGTACATTTCGTCAAAATCCAACACTTCGTATTTTTGGGCCTGAACGTCTTTGTTGGGGTCGGCGCTGTACACGCCGTCCACGTCTTTAATCATTTCCACGTGCAGAGCGCCCAGCTGGCTGGCCAGAAACACGGCCGACACGTCCGACCCGCCGCGTTTAAGCGTGGTAATTTCTTTATTCTCGCCAATACCCTGGAACCCGGCCACCACGGGCACATGTCCCTGGGTCAGTTCATGGGCCAGGCGGTCGCCTTTGAGTTTTAAAATATCCGCTCCCGTGTGGGTGTCGGTGGTAATCAAACCGATTTGGCTGCCGGTTAAAGACACCGCCGGCACGCCGACGTCTATCAAAGCAATGGATAAAAGCGCCACGCTGACGCGCTCTCCGGTAGTGATGAGCATATCCAGCTCCCGCTTGTCGGGGTTGCGGCTTAAACTATAGGCATGGTCCAAAAGCACGTCGGTCAAATTGCCGTTGGCGGAAGCCACGATGACGGGCAAATATCCCCCGTCATAGCGCGACTTAATCAGCTGCGCCGCCATACGCAGCTTTTCCTGGTTGGCCAGCGTATTTCCGCCGAATTTCATAATGCAAATTTGTCTTTTCATGCCTGTTCCTCCGCCCACGGGGCAATGCACTGGCCACGGAGCATTTCATCATACGTACGGCGTTTGCGCACCACGGCGTATTGGTCTTTGTACACCAGCACTTCCGACGGCACCGGGCGGAAATTGTATTCCGACGCCATTGCCTCACCGTACGCGCCTGCACACATTATAGCAAGCAGCCGCCCGCTCTGTACAGGCTCAATGATACGGTCTTTGGCGAACACGTCGCCGGATTCGCAAATGGGGCCTACAATGTCTGCCACGACGGGGGCCACCCCTTCGCGCCGCACCGGCAAAATGCTGTGCCAGGCGTCATACATGGCGGGGCGGATTAAGTCGTTCATTCCCGCGTCCACAATAATAAAACGTTTCTGCTCCGTTTGTTTGGTATACAGCACGCGCGTCACCAAAATACCCGCCGTGCCCACCACGGAACGACCGGGCTCCACAATGATGTTTTTATTCAAATCCCCCAGCGTTTCGCGCACCACCTGGGCGTAAGCGTGGCAGGTGGGCGGCAATTCCACATTATAATTAATGCCCAGTCCGCCGCCAAGGTCTATGTTTTCCAGCGTAATGCCGTCCTGCTCCAGCTGGCGCGTCATGGCGGCTATGCGCGTAAACGCCAAACGGAACGGTTCCAAATCCAACAGCTGCGAGCCGATATGCACCGCTATGCCCGCCACGCGCAAAGACGGCATTTGCGCCGCCGCGTGATAAAGGCCGCGGGCTTCGCTCCAGGATACGCCGAATTTGTTTTCTTTTTTGCCGGTGGTAATTTTGACGTGCGTCAGCGCATCCACGTCCGGATTGACGCGTATGGCCATATTGGCCCGTTTGCCCAGCCGCTGCGCCACCCGCGCCAGCAGCTGCATTTCTTCAGCCGATTCCACGTTAATCTGGCGTATGCCGTGCCGCACGGCGGCCTCCAGCTCCTCCTCGGTTTTGCCTACGCCGGAAAAAACGATTTTATCCGGCGTCATACCGGCTTTTAACGCAAGGTACAATTCCCCTCCCGACACCACGTCCGCCCCGCCGCCCATGGCCGCTATGGCGCGCACCACGGCCAGGTTGGCGTTGGCTTTGACCGAGTAACACACCGCCGGATGAAACGGCGCCAAGGCGCGCAGATACGCGCCGAAATTATCGGCCAGTTTACGCTGGGAATAACAGTAAAACGGCGTGCCCACTTCCTGCGCCAGTTTGGTCAGGTTTACCTGCTCTGCATATAATTCTCCGTCCTGGTAATGAAAGGCCATGCCTCCTCCTTAAAAACAAAACCCCCGCTTGCAATCAAGCGGGGGTTTTAGATGTTTTAAAATAGTGCCGTCAGTCTCTTTCCGCCAAATTGCAAACAAACACGCAAGAGCATTTCTTGCTCTTGTTCTGTTTGACGGTTTTGAAGGAAAAACAAACGGTCATAGGCTTACTATAATAAAAAAACGCGCCCGCGCGCAAGCAAAATTTTTCTATACTGAGGGAAACGGAGGGGATGACCATGAAAAAAATCGTTTTGTTGCGCCACGGGCAAAGTACATGGAATTTGGAAAACCGCTTCACCGGCTGGACGGACGTGCCGCTGACGGAGCAGGGCCGCGCCGAAGCCGCGCAGGCCGGGGAACTGATTAAAAAGGAAGGGCTGGTGTTCGGCCGGGCGTTTACGTCTTATCTGCGCCGCGCGGTGCAGACGCTGGACATTGTGCTGGGCGTGCTGAACCAGGAATGGGTGCCGGTGGAAAAATCCTGGCGGCTCAATGAAAAACACTACGGCGCTTTGCAAGGACTCAACAAGAGTGAAACCGCCGCCAAATACGGCGAAGAGCAGGTCAAACAGTGGCGGCGCGGCTATGACGTGCCCGCCCCCGCACTGACGGCGGACGACCCGCGCAGCCCGTACGCCGACGTGCGTTACGCCAAAGTGCCGCGACAGTATCTGCCGCTGACGGAATCTTTAAAAGACACCATAGAGCGCATATTGCCGTATTGGAAAGAAGAAATTTTCCCGCTCCTGGAGCAGGAAGATAATTTGCTGGTGACGGCGCACGGCAACAGCCTGCGCGGCATTGTGAAATATTTAAAAAATATTCCCGACGCGGATATTGTGTCTTTAAACCTGCCCACGGGCGCGCCGTATGTGTTTGAATTTGACGACCATTTAAACCTGGTCAAAGATTATTTTTTAGGTGATCCCGAAGAAATAAAAAAACGCATGGCCGCCGTGGCCGCGCAGGGCAGGAAGAAATAAAAGATATCCCCCCGGCCCGCCCCGGGATTTTATTGACAACAAAAGCCCCCGCCAAAAGGCGGGGGATTGGGTTAATTCCTTCTTAAACGGTGCCACCGCCGGTACCGGTATCGGTACCGGTATCACCGGTAGAGGTAGAGCTTCCTCCCGTTGTGCAACTGTTACCCGTCAGCTCATCGATACCGCAGTATTCCGCGCAGATGGCCTTGTCTTCCGTAATCGAAGAACCCGTGTCGGGCACCGTGCAGGTTACCGCCGTGCTCTGATACGGGCGGCTAAGCGTATAACCATACTGCCCGTTGCCCACGCGTACCGCTTCTACTGTGGCAGCATTCAAATCGTCCGCGTTGTCCTGATCCAAAATAATGGCAAAGCCATTGGTGTCGCAGGCCGTTGAATCCGTTTGGTCAGCCGACGTGCCGCCTTTGGTGCAGAATACACCCGTGGCAATTGACGTAGGCGATACGTCCAAGCCGCTGAACATTTTGGCATAGCTGCCCGTTTTCATCCAGCGTCTCTGCTGCGCCTGCGCTATGCTGCCCAGCAGCGTGTCCGCTTCCGCCATGCGCGCACGTTCCACCGACTTGAAATACGCCGGCAACGCCATAGCGGCCAAAATGCCGATAATCAGCACCACTACCAGCAGCTCAACCAGCGTAAAGCCTTTCTTGTTATTTTTCATACTAATCTCCTCGGGTTCCGTTAAACCCCTTTTGTGCGGGCCGAAAAAAGGCAACTGTAGGAGGTTTTAAACAACCTTTTTCGGCCCGCTTCAAAAAATGTATCAAAAAAAAAAAACGAGTCAAGGGGGTGGCATTTTGACGGTGCAAACAACACAATCAATCAGGGCGCACCAAAAGCGGGACTTGTATTGCAACGTATCAGGGCTAAACCCGGGCAACCGGTCATTACATGCCAAAACCCCGCCTTCTGGCGGGGTTTTAATATACATACAAATAATCCGGACTGCGTCAGTCCCAATCCGCACGCAGTTTTTTGATTTCTTTTTTGATGGCGGGTTTTAGGGTCGGGTCAGCGTAATCTATAAACAATTTCCCGTCCAAATGGTCTATTTCATGCTGGAAAGCCTTGGCCAAAAGCCCGCGGGCACGCACCCGCTGAGGATGGCCATGTTCGTCCAAATATCGCACCGTTACGTCCGTGGCGCGGTGTATTTCCACCCACAGCCCGGGCAGGGACAGACAGCCTTCTTCTTCCAGCACGTCGCCGCGTTTGCTTTCAATCTCGGGATTAATAATGACAATGCGTTTAAGAGGAGCGTCTTTCTTATCCGATTCCGGGATAAGAATCACGGACAGGCGGTAGTCCAAGCCGATTTGGTTGGCCGCCAGCCCCACGCCACGCACGGACAGGCAGGTTTCTTCCATATCCTTGAGCAGCTGAGGCAACATGGGCCGCAAGGCTTCATAATCGGTGGGTTTTAATTTGCGGCGCAGAATAGGGTCGCCGTATTTGACAATTTTTCGCAGTGCCATATAAGGTATTATATCATTTCGCTTTATCCGGCGGGAAGGAGAGGCAGGGCTCAGATTTGCAAAATTGTTTGCGATCAAGCAGCGTATACCCGAAGAAGCCGTACAAGTGCCGTCCCAAGCGACTGAAAAATATGCGCCAATTGCATGATTTTGAAAATTTAAGATGATTTCGCCGGATTTAGTTGCCGCGCCGCATAGCGACAGCTATGTAAGCGGCAAGAGACGGTGAAAGCGCTTAAATTTGCAAAATTGTTTGCGGTCAAACAGCGTATACCCGAAGAGGCCGTTATTTATTAAACCGGTAGCTGACTTCCCGCCCTTCCCATACAATGCGCGCCGTCACCGGATGCGCCAATTCTGTTTCCTTCAGCGCACTGAAAGCCATCACTACGCGCTCCATTTGCGCATTGGAGCCATGCCGCCCCGACACGCCCATGACAATTTCTTTGGCGTCCACCGCCGCAGCCACCTGCGCCATGGCATAAAAAGCGTCATTGGACTGCACCATGACCGGCACCACGGGCAGACCATATTTTTCCGCCAGGAAAATCACCTGCGTAAAAATTT
>CALUXH010000104.1 GCA_944324695.1 uncultured Elusimicrobiales bacterium
GAAATTGCCGACTACGCGGCCGATGAACACATCAAAAATATGATTGTGGAAAAAGCCCCCAAATTCGGCGAGAACACCACCTTTAAAGGCGCCTACAACTGGACGCCCGCCGAAGGCAACGTGATGGCTTCTTATGTCCACTCCGACCATAAGAAAGCCTCCCTGCTGGAGCTGGCCGCCGGCGGCAAAGAGCTGGAAAAAGCCCAGGAAATCGCCCGCGGGCTGGCCATGCACACCGTAGGCATGCAGACCATGTGGGTGGACGCCAAAGACATTCCGCAGGCCGACATTGACCGCGAGCTGGACATTTACCGCACGCAGGCCAAAAACGAAGGCAAACCCGAAGAGATGATTGCCAAAATGCTGCCCGGCAAAATCAAAAAGTTCGCCAAAGAAACCTGCCTTTTGGAACAGCCGACCATTAAAGACAACAAGAAAACCGTTGCCGATTATCTGGCTGAAGAATCCAAAGCGCTGGGCACCGAACTTAAAGTCGTGCGTTTTGTGCGCTTCTAGTTTTAAAGCCCCTCGCAAGAGGGGCTTTTTTCTACCCTGATAAAGTCAGGGGAGAAAAAAGCCTCCGTTGCAACAAGTGGCACACCGGCACTGTACGCCCCCGTTTGAAGTACGGAGGGCACAAAAAGAAATATTTTTCCCCGTTTTTTGCTAGAATAAAAAAAACCCGTGAGGACCTTATGGTAAAAAAGAAACCCTGCAAAAGAAGAATTTTACTTAAACTTTCCGGCGAAGCGTTAAGCAATGACGGCTGCCGCGGCGTAGACCCGGCCCCGCTTAAAGCCATCGCGCAGGAAATCGCCCAGGTGCACAAAACCGGCTGCCAGCTGGCCATAGTCATCGGAGGCGGCAACATCTGGCGGGGTTTGCGCGACGGAGGCGGCGTGATAGACCGCGTCAATTCGGACAGCATGGGCATGCTGGCCACGGTGATTAACGCCATTGCCCTGCAGTCTGCGCTGGAGGAAAACGGCGTGCCCACGCGCGTGCAGACTTCCGTCAACATTTACCAAATGGCCGAGCCTTTCGTGCGCCGCCGTGCGTTGCGCCACCTGGAAAAGGGACGCATCGTTATTTTTGCAGGCGGCACGGGCAACCCGTATTTCACCACCGACAGCGCGGCCGCCCTGCGCGCGTCCGAGATCAACGCAGACGTTCTTTTAAAAGCCACGCAGGTGGACGGCGTGTACGACAGCGACCCCAAGAAAAACCCCCACGCCAAGCGCATTAAAAAGATTACTTTCAAAGACGCCATCGCCCAGCATTTACAGTTTATGGACACCGCGGCGCTGGCCATTTGTCTGGAAAACAAAGTGCCCGTACAGGTGTTTAACCTGCACAAAAAAGGCAACATCAAACGCGCCGTCTGTGGAGAGGACATCGGCACGCTGATTTATTAAATCATGCAAAAAAACGGAAATTTGTGGGTATTTTTTTCCTTAATTGCCGTGCTGCTGATTTCAGGAACAGCTTTGCTGTATACTTTGTTTAAAACCCTGCCTGCGGATTTGGCAGAGCCCCCGCAGCGGCAAACCGTCGGCATACCGCCCCATACAGCCGCGGGAATGGCCGCGCAAAATCCTTTGCCACAAGTACTGCCGTCTGTGCAAAGCGCCGCTGCCCGGGGCACGCCGTCTGAAGCACAAAACGGAGCGAAAACAAACGCACCTGCCGCACCACAGCCCCTGACGCCGGAGCAAATACAACTGATGCAAGAATTGCAAACGGTTTTTAGGCGGGTCTTTACCCCGCAGGAAAGCCGCCGCCTGGCCGAGGTTTCCATAGCTTTTCCCCTCCTTAACAAAATTTATGCCCAAAGAATGCTGAAACGGCACGCCGAACCTGCGGACGAAGCGGTGCTGTCCAAAATGTGGGCAGATGTGGAAGCATTATTACAGGCAAATCAACACCTGCAAACATCCGCTCCCGAAACACCCGTTTGGCGGCAGGCGGATTGCGCCTCCTTCAGCCTGCCCGCTCAAACGCAGGGAACGCTGTTTTGCCGCGAATCCGATTCCGCTTTCTGTGCGTTTTTTGAGAAAAACGAACAAATGTTTTACTGCCAGACAAAAGACGGCGCTTTGACGCATAAAAGCAATATTTGGGGCTCCTCTCTGACGGTGACACGCGCAGACCCGGAGGGCCGCCCGCTGGCCGAACGTTATTATGCCGAAGGAGTATTAACCCGTGCGGCGGACTTTGACTATGCCCAAAATAAAGTGTCGCGCTTTTGGTGGGACGAAAACCAAATCCGCTTTTACCAAGAGGACGGCGGCGGAAAAACGCTGAATAAATTTTATTTCCGTCCCGGCAAGCCTTATATCCAATACCCAAACGGCAACGATATGGGCGAGCGCAACGGCGCGTGGGAATTGAAAGACAACCGGATTTTTACGGACGGAGCTTTGCTGTGCACTTTACCCGCGCGCACGCCGCCGCCGGACAGCTGCGCCGTATTTGCCGGCTCTTGCGCGGCGCGGGACACACAGCCGGCGGAAGAATTGCTATAATAAATAAAACTCAATACGAGAGGACAATATGGAAGGCATTAACGAATTTATCAGCAAAGGCAAAAACGAAATGGCCGGACACGTGGAAAAACTGCGCCAGGACCTGGCCACCATACGCACGGGCCGCGCCAGCGCGCAGCTTTTGGAAAATATCCGCGTGGAATATTACGGCACGCCCACGCCGCTTAAACAAATGGCCATGATTAACGTTTTGGACGCCAAAACGCTGGAAATACAGCCGTGGGACATTTCCTCGTTAAACGATATTGACAAAGCCCTGCAAAAAGCCGACCTGGGCGCCAGCCCCGTCAACGACGGCAAAGTGGTGCGCATAACCCTGCCTTCCATGACCGAAGACCGCCGCAAAACGCTGGCCAAAAACATCGCCAAAATGAGCGAAGATTTTAAAGTGGCCGTGCGCAACACCCGCCGCGACATTTTGGAAAAAGTCAAAAAAGCCCAAAAAGCCGGCGAAGTAACCGAAGACGACCTCAAACGCTACGAGGCCGACGTACAAAAAGCCACCGACGCCAATATTGCTAACATTGACAAACTGGTGGCTGACAAAGAAGCCGAAATTATGAAAGTGTGATTTCACGGGATACCATGAAAAAAGGCCGTTTTGACAACGGCCTTTTTTCATGTATATTGGCAGACGGTGCGGAAAACAAACACTGCCCGGAAATTAAAATTCACTGTCGGAATATTCCCAGCCCTGGGATTCCAACGATTTGCAGATACGGCGGCCTATATCCGTCAGTTCCGTAGCGCAAAATTGATGCCAGTCTCCCCAGCTGACGCCAGCGGACGGTCCCTGCGAAAATACCAAGGCATAATCATTATCAGGCCTCCTGTAAATTTCGCACCCACAGGACTTGGGGCCACAAGAACAGCCATAATATTCAAAATATTTGGTAAAGTAGGACGGACCTTCACCGCCTTCCCCCCAGGAGCCGCCCTGCAATTCTCCCGCCTCCGTCAAATCCTGCAAACCAACGTCTTTAGACGGAACGCCGCCATTGGCCAGCAAATACAAATCCATATTTTGCTGAATGGTTCTTACATTTTGCAAAACCTCCGCCACCCTGGCTTTTTCCACCGCCGCGGTATACTGCGGCAGCGCAATGGCCGACAAAATACCGATAATTAACACGACCACCAACAATTCAATTAACGTGAAACCTTTTTTCATTTTTCTCACCATAAACCCATTCAAGGACCTTAAAACCGACGACAACGGTTTTTTATTTCAGCCAGGTATAGGGTATCAAAAAAAAAACAACGAGTCAAGCTCCAACGAAAATTCCGCCCTCAAATAAACTAATAAAAAGAAGATTTTATAAAATCTCCCCT
>CALUXH010000105.1 GCA_944324695.1 uncultured Elusimicrobiales bacterium
CGTCATCGGCGGCAGCTATTTGGTATGTTTCTTTGCGGGGCTGTATCCGGCGGTGAAAGCCTCCCGCGTACACCCGACGGACGCGATACGCTATGGCTGATATACTGGAAATAAAAAACTTAACCAAAGTCTACGGACAGGGCAAGGAAAACCTGTGCGTGCTGGAAAATGCGGACTTGACCGTACCGCGCGGCGCGTTTGTGGTCTTGCTGGGCCCCAGCGGCAGCGGCAAAAGCACGCTGTTAAACCTTATCGGTATGCTGGACAAACCCACCTCCGGCCAAATCCTTTTTGAAGGCAAAGACATTACCAAAATCAAAAGCGAAACCAAACGCTCCGCCCTGCGGCGCAAAAAAATGGGTTTTGTCTTTCAGTTTGACGGCCTCCTGCCGGAGTTTTCCCTGCTGGAAAACGTAGCCCTGCCCGGCCTGATGCACGGCAAAGACGAAAAACCCCGCGCGCAGAAACTGCTGGATCAGTTTGGCATCGGGCACATTTCACATAAAATGCCCGCCGATTTAAGCGGCGGCGAAAAGCAGCGCGCCGCCATCGCGCGCGCGCTGTGCAACCGGCCGGATTTGCTGCTGGCCGACGAGCCAACCGGCAACCTGGACGCAGCGCGCAAAGAACAGGTATTTAAAGACTTTGCCTCGCTGGCCAAAGAAGGCCTGACCGTGCTGATGGTTACGCACGACGTACACGCGGCCCATTTTGCAAACACCGTATATACTCTGCAGGAACGCAAACTCCTGCGCACCAAATAGCCTATGGGCAAATATTTCCCTTTCTTTTTCCTGCTGTTTCCCGCCATATGCTGCGCCGGCATCTTACAGGAGCGGGGCTTTCGGGAGGCGCTGACGCCTTCCCCCTCTTTCCGCCAGTCCGAAGGCGAAGTGAAATGGGACAAACAGCCCGAATCCGAACTGGACTTGGGCAAGGCCTATTATTACGGACGCGGCACGAAAAAAAATTTTAAGAAAGCGCGCAAACACCTGCAAAAAGCCGCCGACGCGGGCGAACGCGAGGCACAGCTGATTTTGGCGCTTATGCAGGCGCAGGGGCAGGGATTTAAAGAAAATCCGCAGGCAGGGTTTGAATCGGTGCAAAAACTCGCGCCGGACTATCCGCTGGCGCAATACGCGCTGTCGCGCCTGTATGAAGACGGCCTCGGCACGCGGGCTGACGCACGGCAGGCCTTGAAATGGCTGACGCGCGCCGCGCAGGCCCCCGTGCCCATACCGGCAGCACAGGGACGGCTGGGCCGTTATTACGCGGAAGGTTACCCGCCGTACATAGAGCCGGACGCCAAAAAGGCTTTTGAACTAACATTGGCCGCCGCCGAGGCTGAAAACCGCACGGCGCGTTACCGGGTGGCGCTGATGTATTTAAACGGGCAAGGCACGGAAAAAAATGAAAAACGCGCGTTTCATTTTATGCGTTTGGCCGCCCGCGGAGGGCTGACGCAGGCGCAAAAAGCGTTAAGCGATATGTACCGCGACGGCACCGGTGTGGCAAAGGACGACTACGGCGTATTTTCCTGGATGCGCGCCGCCGCCAAAAACGGCGACGCGCAAGCGCAGGAGCAGACCGCCCTGCATTATCTGCACGGGACGGGCGTGTCCGCCAGCCGCAAAGAGGCCTTGTTCTGGGCCGTGCGCGCGCAGCAGAACGGCGGTAAAAACGCCGCGGAAATCATCCGCCAAATCAAGGAGTACTGATATGAGATTCTCCATAATTTTCCCGTTTGTACTGATACTGGCCGCACTGGCCGCATTGGGACTTATCCGCCTGCTAAGACAACAAAGGGCCCTGCGCCGTGCGCGCACGGGCGACCCGCAGGCACAGTATGAAGCCGCCGTGCTGTATTATGTGGGCAAACGCGTCCCGAAAGACGACCGGCAGGCCTTTTCCTATATGTATGCCGCGGCGCAAACGGGCCATATCAAAGCATTAAACGCACTGGGTGCGCTGTATCACGGCGGGCACGGCACGGAAAAAGACGATGCCCAAGCTCTGGCCTGTTACCAAAAAACGGCCGAGCGGGGAGATTTTGAAGGAATGATTAATTTGGCCCTTATGTACCGCATGGGACACGGCACAACGCAGAATGATGAGAAGGCCTTTGCGTGGATGAAAAAAGCGGCCGACGGCAAGAGCCCGCTGGGCCAGCGCATGCTGGCGGAATTTTACTTGGCCGGCATCGGCACGCCCAAAGATGAAAAACAGGCCATGAAATATTATATGTTGGCCGCCAAACAGCAAGAGCCCGTAGCCGTGAAATTTTTAAAATCGCGAGACCCGCGCCTGCGCCGCAACGACCCGCTGTAAATACCTGGGAATACGCCATGAAAAAATACGCCTTATTTTGTCTTTTTTGTCTGCTGCCCGCGGTACTGGGAGCCGATATTTCCAACTGTACCTGCAACGGCAAACCCCTTTACGGCAGAGTGCAGGTAGTGGAACATTTTGCAGATTTTAAAGTACAGGTGGTAACGTCTTTTCCGGATTTGCGCGTACAGAAAGTGCCCGCTTTTGCCGATTCCTGCGGCAAATGGCAAATGGTGGACGCTTTTGCGGACTTTACCATACAGTACGTCGACGCCTTCCCTGATTTTACAATACAGTTTGT
>CALUXH010000106.1 GCA_944324695.1 uncultured Elusimicrobiales bacterium
TTAAAAAACTGGGTATAAAAAAACCGCACATGGCCTTGTGCAGCCTCAACCCGCACGGGGGCGACAACGGCCGCTTCGGCAATGAAGAAGCCAAAGTAATTATCCCCGCCATATCCGCCCTGCGTACTGACGGCATCCAGGCCGAAGGCCCTTATCCGGTGGACAGCCTGTGGCTGGCGCACGCACGCGGTAATTTTGACGGAATTTTATGCATGTATCACGACCAGGCCCTGCTGGGGCTGAAGCTGGCGGCCAAAGAACCTATCGTACATGTTACCGCAGGGCTGGATTTTCTGCGAGCCTCCCCCGCGCACGGCACGGCTTTTGACATCGCGGGGCAAAACAAAGCAGACCCTGCCAGCATGGCGGCGGCCATATTATTTGCAGCCGGAAAATAATCCATAAAAACCCGCTCTTTCCGGCGGGTTTTTAATTAAGCACTGTCTAGGGCAAATCCCAACAACGGCACATGCTGTTTCCGCTTTCTCCCACGCAGTCACTGCTTCCATTGCCCTGCCCGCCTAAACTTTTACATAATTTTTCGCCCCTATAATTTGTTGAAGCATATGCACAACAGATACGTCCGCCTCCCAAACTGTCCAAAAGAAAACTCAGGCTCATCGTATATTTCCCGCCGGTGACATATACCACCAGCACACGGTCTATGTTGGTTAATAAGGAATAGACAAAAAATTGATTGTCATTTAAACGTCCGTCCTCCGTTATACTATAGTCTTTAGGGATTTCCACCCCCAACTCTTCAAAAGAATCGGTATAAACGCCATTTGCCATACGGTAAATTTCTTCGGCATCTTTAAAATGCTTGCCCAGCACATACGCCTGGGCAATGCGCGATTTTTCCACTGCCGTTTGATACTGCGGCACGGCTATAGCAGCCAATATGCCGATAATCAAGACAACCACCAAAAGCTCTATTAGCGTAAAGCCGGCCCGTTTGGCGGGAAAAGGATGAGATCCAGAACAACAACTCTTCAGAATGACATTATGCATAAACCCGCCTAAAACGTTTTCAGAGCGGTTTTTATGTTGCAGATACATTTTTTGATAAATTTTGCCCATACACAAAATTAATCAAAAAAAAAAAACAATGCAAGGCCTTTTAAAATACCATGCGCAGCCGCGGCCGATCCCTCCTCTAAAAACGCAACCTCTTTTTCGCCTTCATTTGATAAAATGAAGATATGAGAAATATCCTGCGTTTTGATGAATTGGATTCCACCATTACCTACATAAAAAATCATTACGCCGAACTGCCGGACGGAACCGTCATTGTCGCCAAACGCCAAACGGCCGGACGCGGCCGATTTGACCGCAAATGGGAGTCTCAGAACGGAGGGCTTTATTTAGGCATTTGGCTTAAACCCGACAAAACCGATTTCCTTCCCAATTTAACCCAGCTGATGGCGCTGTCCGTCTGTCTGACTCTGCGCGAGCTGGGGGCAAACGCATGGCTTAAATGGCCCAATGACGTATTGGCGGACGGCAAGAAAATATGCGGTATTCTAAGCGAAGCGGTAACCACCTCCGCCGGTTTTAAAGGGTTGGTCATCGGCCCGGGCGTCAACGTGCGCCAGACGGATTTAAGTCATGTCGGCCAACCGGCGGTTTCCTTAAAAATGCTGGGCATAGACACCAATGAAGAAACGGTCATGCAGCGTCTGCTGGACATATTTTTTACGCATGAAAAAGCCGTGGCGGAAAAAGGATTCAGCCTCATCCGCTCCGAATATATAAAACATTTCCCCTATATGGGCAAAGAAGCAAGCATACAATACGGCGCGGGGCCGGACCACGGCGTCGTACAAACGATTTCTCCCGAAGGCAGGCTGGTGCTTCAGACGCCGCAGGGAATAAAGGAAATATCCATAGGAGACATGATGGTATGAGCGCAGAAAATCTGTTGGTGCAAAGCCTTATCCTTACCGTCATCGGCATGCTGGTCGTGTATGTATTCCTTACCATTATGATAGGAGTCATGAACTTGCTGGCATGGCTGGTGAAGGTGTTGGAAAAGTATTTCCCGCAGGACACGCCCCAAACGGCGGCCGCAGCGGATAACGCCATAGTGGCCGTGGCCATAGCGGCGGCGAAAAGATTTCAAGGCAAATAAACAAGCGAGGAAAAAATGAAAAAAATTAATTTTATGCTCACTGCGTTTCGTGACGGATTTCAGTCCGTTTACGGTGCACGCGTATTGACCAAAGATTTTATGCCCGCCGTGGAAGCCGCCCGCCACGCCGGTATTAACCATATGGAGTTTGGCGGCGGCGCACGCTTCCAAGCTTTATTTTTCTATTGCAACGAGAACGCTTTTGACATGATGGACACCTTTCGCAAAACCGCCGGACCGGACGCCAACTTGCAAACGCTGGCCCGCGGCGTCAACGTGGTGGGGCTGGAAAGCCAATCTTCCGACGTCATTAAAGCGCATGCCGAACTGTTCAAAAAACATGGCACCACCACCGTACGCAATTTTGACGCATTAAATGACGTCAACAATCTCATTTATTCCGGAAAATGCATTCATGAGGCGGGCCTAAAACACGAAGTCTGCGTATCCATGATGTCGCTGGCCCCGGGCTGGGACACGACGGGTAAAATCCACAATGAAATTTTTTATGAAAAAGTCCTGCGTTCCATTTTGGACTCCGGCGTACCGTTTGACTCCGTATGCTTCAAAGACGCTTCCGGCACATCTACTCCCGTAACGGTGGGCAAGACTATCGCCATGGCGCGCAAACTGCTGCCCGAAGGCACCAAAATCGTATTCCATACGCACGAAACGGCGGGCAATTCCATCGCCTGCTGTCTGGCCGCCATTGAAAACGGCGCAGACTCTTTGGACCTGTCCATGCAGCCCGTGTCCGGAGGCACCTGCCAACCCGATATTTTGACCATGTGGCACGCCCTGCGCGGAAGTGAATACACCTTGGATATTGACCCTAAGAAAATACAGGAAGCGGAAAATGTGTTTCAGGACTGCATGAAAGATTATTTCCTGCCGCCCGAGGCCACCAAAGTCAACCCGATTATTCCGTTCTCTCCGCTGCCCGGAGGAGCTTTGACCGCCAATACGCAAATGATGCGCGACAACGGTACGTTTGACAAATTCCCCGAAGTGGTGAAAGCCATGGGTGAATGCGTCAGGCTGGGTGGATTCGGCACGTCCGTTACCCCCGTTTCCCAGTTTTACTTCCAGCAGGCGTACAGCAATGTCATGTTCGGCCCGTGGAAAAAAATCACCGACGGCTACGGCAAAATGGTGCTCGGCTATTTTGGCAAAACGCCGGTGGAGCCTGATCCGAACGTGGTGAAAGAAGCCAGCCAGCAGCTGGGTCTGGAACCCACTGCCAAAACGCCGTTGGAAATCAACGACGCCAACCCCAAAAAAGGCCTCAAACCCGCCAAAGCCAAACTGGAAGAAGCGGGTCTGCCGATAACGGATGAAAATGTGTTCATTGTGGCCACCTGCGGAGAAAAAGGCTTGATTTACCTCAAAGGCGAAGGCAAAGTAAACGGCGTACGCAAAGTAACCAAAAAAGTATCCGGTGATGCCTGCAAAGTGACCGTGGACGGCAAAGTCTACAACGTGTCTTTTGAAAGCGACAGCGTGGCCGTGGTCAACGGCAAACGCTACAATATCGGTGTAGGAGCGGCCGACGCCAAAGCCGCTGCTGCCAAGCCGGCTGCCGCGGCATCCGGTGCGGGCACGACGCTAAACTCCCCCCTGCCCGGAGCTGTACTGCGCTTAAGCGTGAAAGACGGCGACACAGTCAGCGAAGGACAGGAAGTGCTGGTGCTGGAAGCCATGAAAATGGAAACAGTCATCAGCGCCCCCGCTGCGGGTACCATTATGCTTTTGGTCAAACAGGGCGATCAAGTACAGACCGGCCACCCGCTGGCTGAAATCAAATAAGAGAGGCCCACATGAACCTGATTGATTCTCTTGTTCAAATTTCACACGCCACATCTTTGTACGCATTGACATGGCAGCAGCTGGTCATGATGATCGTATGCTTATTCCTGCTGTGGCTGGGCATTAAGAAACAGTTTGAACCGCTGCTTTTGGTGCCTATTGCTTTTGGCGGGCTTTTGTCCAATATTCCGGTGGCGGATATGGCTGCCGCGGGGAACTTTTTGGGCATTATTTACAACTTCGGCATCAACTCGGGGCTGTTCCCGCTGTTTATCTTCATGTCCGTAGGCGCAATGACAGACTTCGGGCCGTTAATCGCCAACCCGAAAACCGCCCTTTTGGGCGGAGCGGCTCAGTTTGGCATTTTTGCCACGCTTATAGGCGCTATCGGCCTGTCTTACATTACCGTTGGGGACAAACAGCTCTTTGAGTTTGGACTTAAAGAGGCGGCCTCCATCGGCATTATCGGCGGGGCGGACGGCCCGACGGCCATTTTCCTCACCACACGCCTGGCGCCGCATTTGCTGGGGGCCATTGCCGTGGCGGCCTACTCCTATATGGCGCTGGTGCCGGTGATACAGCCGCCTATCATGAAATTGTGTACCACGGAAGCGGAACGCAAAATCGTCATGAAACAGCTGCGCCCCGTGTCCAAACGGGAGAAAATTCTGTTCCCCATCGTGCTTCTGCTGCTGTGCGCTTTTCTGCTGCCCGACGCCGCACCGCTTATCGGCGCGCTGACGTTTGGGAACTTAATTAAAGAATCCGGCGTGGCGGAACGTCTGTCCAAAACCCTGCAGAACGAGTTTTGCAACATTGTTACGATTCTGCTGGGCCTGTCCGTCGGCTCCAAGCTGCAGGCCAGCCAGTTTCTGCGCACGGAGACGCTGGGTATTTTGTTGCTGGGCGTGATTGCGTTCTCTATCGCGACGGCAGCGGGCGTACTGATGGCGCGGCTGATGAATCTGTTCAGCAAAGACAAAATCAATCCGCTTATCGGTTCCGCCGGCGTATCGGCCGTGCCTATGGCGGCGCGCGTATCCAACAAATTGGGTTTGGAATACGACAAAAACAATTACCTGCTGATGCATGCCATGGGTCCGAACGTGTCGGGCGTTATCGGCAGCGCGGTGGCGGCGGGCGTACTGCTGGCCCTGCTGAAATAGTCGTTTGTGTGAATACAAAAAACCCCGCTTCATGGCGGGGTTTTTATTTTTCAAATTTAATCTATCAGCCAGCAGTCGCCTTTTACATAAGAACAAGTGGTGGCTTCTTTGCCGCTTAATGATTTACAAAGGCTTTTGCTTTTTTCATCTGCATTATCCACGGCATAACATTTAATTTGGCCGGAGTGCTCCAGTCCCTGTTCCCCGGCCCAGTGCACGGGCATTAAATAGAACACGGAATACGGGCCTTTTTCATAAGACAACCGGGCGTGCGCCGTCCCCGTTGCCAATGAAAATTTGCCAAAAGTCAGTTTGGAGTCCCCGTTTACACAGCTTCCGTCCTCATTGGTCCCTAGCACACACCCCAGCACGGCTCCTGCGGGCAGCTGCAGATCCGGATAATGATGTAAATCCTGATCTGAACTGGAGCCGCCGGCCATCAAATACAGTTGCCGCGCGCGATGGATTTCTTTCATAATCAGACGTATCTGTACAAAATCGGCCTTTGCCTTGGCTTTATAATATTGCGGCACAGCCACCGCGGCCAAAATGCCGATAATCAAAACCACCACCAAGAGCTCTATAAGCGTAAAACCTTCCCGTTTGAAAGCGGACGGATAAAGTTTGGAGAAAAAACGCCCCGAAATGGCCTGATGGATAAAACCGCCCAAAACGCCTTTAGAGCGGCTTTTATTTCTTAGATACATTTTTTGATAAATTTTGCCCATACGCAAAATTTATCAAAAAAAAAAAACAATGCAAGGCCTTGTAAAATATTCCGCCGAACTTTCTCTTGTTTCCATCTCCGGCACAAGAAAAACCCCGCCGGAAAGGCGGGGGCAAGGTGCATAAATTACTGCGCTTGCTTGACGCCGTTTTTGGGGCACCATGGCGCAATCGGGCATTTACTGCAAAACGGCTTGCGCGCCGGACAAATGCTGCGCCCGTGCAAAATAAGCGCAATGCCTATCCACTGCCATTTGTCACGCGGGAGAAGCTTCATCAAATCGCGCTCTATTTTCACGGGGTCTGTTTGCTTGGTAAACCCCAGGCGGAAAGAGAGGCGTTTGACATGCGTATCCACCACCACGCCTTCGGGCGTACCGAAATAATCGCCCAAAATCACGTTGGCCGTCTTGCGCGCCACGCCGCGCAGGGTCAAAAGTTCCTTCATGCTTTGCGGCACTTTGCCGCCATACACTTCGCAGATGCGCTTGGAACTCTCAATTAAGGACAAAGCCTTACTGTGGTAAAAACCCGCGGAATGGATAATTTTTTCCACGTCTTTGATATCCGCCGCGGCCAGCGCCTGCGGCGTGGGATATTTTTTAAACAGGCTGGGCGTAATCTGGTTTACGCGCGCGTCCGTACACTGCGCCGACAAAATGACGGCCATGAGCAGCTCCCAGGCGTTTTTGTGTTTTAGCGGAATAATGACGTCGGGATACAGCTTTTTCAGTTCCGCCAGCACAAAAGGCAAATCGGTTTTTTTAATCAGCACGGGCAGCCTCCTCTTTTTTGTATCCGCGTCCCAGACGCGAAACCACAAACGCTATCAATAACAATACCAGATTGACCAAAATAATTGTCGCACCCGACGGAATATTAAACAGAAAGGATAAATACACCCCGCTCCATACGCTGGCCAAAGCCAGCGCGGCGGCCAGCCACAACACCTGTTTAAACGTGCGCGCTAGCAGCAGGGCGGTCACCGGCGGCAGGATAATCAGCGCGGAAATTAAGAAAATCCCCACCACTTTAAACGCCAATACCACCGCCAGCGACGTAAACACAA
>CALUXH010000107.1 GCA_944324695.1 uncultured Elusimicrobiales bacterium
CCACGCAGGCAAAACGCACCTTGCCGTCCACCGTGACGCGGCAGCAGCCGCACATACCCGTGCCGTCCAGCATAATCGGGTTTAGGCTGGCGTAAGGGGCAATGCCCAGCTCCACCATCAGTTTGGAGGTAAACTTCATCATCGGTATCGGTCCAATGACAAAGCCGGCATCGATTTTTTCTCCGGCCTGCACAATACCTTTAAGCACATCGGTCACCATGCCTTTTTGGCCGTAAGAACCGTCGTCCGTGCACGGCAGGGTAATGTCGGATACGCCTTTCATTTCTTCTTCCAAAATCACCAGGTCTTTGGTGCGCGCGCCCAAAATGGAAATGACTTTGTTGCCCGCGTGCTTTAAGGCTTTGGCGATGGGATATACTTCGGCAATGCCCACACCGCCGCCGACCACGGCCACCGTGCCGTAATTCTGTACGTCAATAGGCGTGCCCAACGGGCCGAGTACGTTTAAAAACTCATCTCCTTTTTTCAAGGAATTAAACATAAACGTGGATTTGCCTATGGACTGGATAATGACCGTAATGGTGCCTTTATGGGCGTCCCAGTCCACCAGCGTGACGGGTATGCGTTCTCCGCTTTCGTTGCCGCGCAGAATGACAAACTGCCCCGCGCGCGCCGAGGCGGCCACCTGCGGTTTGTACAGGACGAATTTTACCACCACGTCGTTTAATTGTTCTCTCTCTAAAATTTCATTTTCCCGCATATTATTTCCCCTTTAAATATTCGTTAATGCGCCCCGCGGCCGCAATGCCGTCATTCATGGCCAGCAGCACCGTTGCGCCGCCGCGTATAATGTCCCCTCCGGCATACACGCCGGGCATGGAAGTTTCGCCTTTTTCGTTTAACGCGATTACGCCGCGCTCGGTCGTTTTCAGCGCCGGCGTGGTTTTGGCAATCGTCGGGTTGGGGCGCTGGCCGATGGCGGTAATGACGGTGTCGGCCGGCTGTACAAAATCCGACCCCGGGATTTCCACGGGCCGGCGGCGGCCCCGCTCATCGGGTTCGCCCAGTTGGTTGCGCGTAAAGCGTATGCCGGTAACGCGGCCCTGTTCGTCCTGCAAAATTTCTTTGGGCGTTACCAGGTATTCAAACTGTATGCCTTCTTCCTGCGCGTGTTCCACTTCTGCGGCGCGGGCGGGCATTTCCTCACGGCTGCGGCGGTACGCAATCGTCACCGTTTCCGGCTGCAGGCGCATGGCGCAGCGCGCCGCGTCCATGGCGCTGTTGCCGCCGCCGAGCACCACCACATGTTTGCCCACCTGCACCGGCGTGTCGGTCTGCGGGAACTTATAAGCCTGCATCAGATTAATGCGCGTTAAAAATTCATTGGCGCTGTACACGCCCACGCCATTTTCGCCCGGAATGCCCAGCATCATGGGCAGCCCCGCGCCGGAGCCGATATACACCGCGTCATATTCTTTTAACAGTTCGTCCAGTTTAATGGTCGCGCCGACCAGCACGTCCGTCTTAAACTTGACGCCCATATCCTGCACGGTCTGCACTTCTTTGTTAATGACTTCGCGCGGCAGACGGAAAGAAGGAATACCGTAGCGCAGTACGCCGCCGTAAGCGTGCAGGGCTTCCAGCACGGTTACGTCATGCCCCGCGCGGCGCAGCTCGGCCGCACAGGCCAACGAGGACGGGCCGGAACCGATGCACACCACTTTTTTGCCGGTGGAAGCCGCGGGCACGGGCGGTTTTAGGGCGCCTTCGGCGCGCGCGGTGTCGGCCGCGTAACGCTCCAGCCCGCCGATATTGACTGCGCCGAATTTAGCCTTGAGCACGCAGTGCCCTTCGCAGTGTTTTTCCTGCGGGCAGACGCGGCCGCAAATGGCGGGCAGCAGGCTGGTTTTCATAATCTCAGAGACGGCTGCGCCGGCGTCGCCGGCTTTGATAAAAGCGATAAAATCCGGAATATGCACGCCCACGGGGCAGGCGTTCTGGCACGGATGGGTGGGGCAGTGCAGACAGCGGTCCGCCTCCGCCACGGCCTCTTCTTTGGTAAACGTATGCGCCACTTCGTCAAAATTTTTGCGGCGCAAAGCGGGATCCTGCTGTTTGCCGTTATTGCGCGGCGCGGAAGGATTTGGCATGGGGAATACCTCCTAATGTAAAAAACAACTGTTCCGAAAAACGGCAGTGTGTTATATTTATTATAGTATATTGAAAATGCGCGGATTTGTTATAAAATATATATTAAACACAGGGAAAAGGAGGAATTTATGAGCGACAGATGCCATTGCCACGCCGAAGGGCTGGCTACTTTTGTGCTGGGGGCCTTAATCGGGGTCACGCTGGGGGTGCTGTTTGCGCCCGCCAAAGGGGAAACGACCCGCCGCAAATTCAAACGCTGGGCCGAAGACACCTATGAAGAAGGCAAAGAAGAACTGGCCGACCGCGCCCATGAGCTGAAGAAACACGTCCTGGAACGCGCCGGAGAACTGAAAGAAAAATTTGCCGAACACGCCCACGGCGCCAAAGAGCGCATGGACGACCTAAAAGAACGCGCCGGAGAGCTCAAAGAACGTGTGAGCGGCAAGGCCGAAGAACTCAAACACCGCGCGCTGGAAAAAACCGAGGATCTGCGCGAAAAAGCCGCCGACGGACTGGAAAAAGCCGCCAAGAAAATTCGTTAATCCGGCTATTTTAACTGCAAACACCCTTCCGCTATGAAGCGGAAGGGTGTTCTATTAAATCTTGCCAAACAAATAACTTCCCCATAAAATTAACCCATAAAAAATGCTCCGGCCGAAACCGGAGCGGAAGAAACTACTTTTCAGGCTGGATTAGAACGTATAGCGCAGACCGAGCAAGACTTCATGCGCTTTTAAGTCATAATCAAAATGTTCTTCTTTCTCGCGCCAAGTGGAGCTGTTGTTGTAGTCATCCTTATACAAACCGGCAGTCATACCGAACGAACCCAAATCGCTGTAGCGGTAACCCAAGTCCAGCGTCAGATTCTGCGTCACGCGCACGCCTACGCCCGCACCCACGTTCCAGGCGAATTTCCAGTCAGAAGTGCGCGTTTCGGGAATAGAATAGCGACCGCTCTTAAAATTATAGTCCAAAGCCGCATTGTGCACGCCCAAACCCGCTCCGATATATGGGGTAAAAATCGTGCCGGTGTCTATGTCAAAATAGAAGTTTAAGAACAGCGTTTTGCTGTCTATCTGGCCGGCGCGGTCCTCATTGGAGTGCGGATCGCCGTTATCTCTGCCGGAAAATTCCGTATAAGAGGCGGACGTATCTCCGTATTCCAGCTCCGCGCGCAGCGCGGCTTTTTCCAGCACATTGGCGGAAACACCCACGGCCCATTTGCCACCAAGCGCATTATCATAATCAAACACATCCGCATCAATGGCGCTGTGGGACGCCTTAAAAGAAGCGTACGGGCTGACTTCGGCCGCCAAAGCCTTGGCCGGCCACGCCGCCAGCAAACCCAGCGCCGCCAACGACACCAACATCTTTTGAAGATTCTTCATGCTTTTCTCCTCTTTCCCTTGCGGGGCGAACCCCTGAAAAACTATCCAAACCGCAAAAAATGCAATAGCCTTTAAACAGCCAAAAACGCCATTTTCCGAGGATATTTTTTCTGGGGTCTTTTTTAGTCATTTTTTACTACAGGATAAAATTTAGCAAAAAAAAAAAACGAGTCAAGCCCTTTTAAAAACGCCAGCCAAACAACGGCATTTCCGGCGGACAAATTTCCTTCTTTGACAAAAGCATACTGTGCGCCGCAGAATAAAAAAACGGAGTGCAAAACCAACTGTTTTGCACTCCGTTTTGAAAAGCATAACGACCGAAACGTTTTATTCTTTTTCTTCCGTTTCCGGCGCTTCCGCCGGCTCTATATGCAGCGAAGACATCAGCATATCCACCAGGCGTATGTCACTGGGGTACTGCACCAGCTCGCGCGCTTTCTGCAAAGACACCCAGCGTATGGAAATAATTTCCGATGCGTCATGTTTGCCAATGCGCCCCAGCTTTTTCATCAAATACCACTGCACCATTTTTTTGACGTAATTGCCCTGAAACGTAAAAGCGTATTTGACGCGTATCATCGGCCGTACGATAACGGCTTTATAGCCCGTTTCCTCCAGCACTTCGCGCAGCGCGGCCTGGCGGGGCGTTTCGCCGGCTTCAATATGGCCTTTGGGAAACGTCCAGATTTTTTTGCCTTTCATGTTTTTGACCTGGACCAGCAATACTTTGCGCCCGTCCAGTATCACACCGCCGCACGAAAATTCGGAAACAATCATAATGCCTTCTCAAAATGATACGCCGCGTTTAATATTTTTTCTTCCTGCAAAATCGGCCCGTAAAACTGCAGCCCCACCGGCAGGCCCAGTTTATCGTTGCCGCACGGCACGCTGATGCCGGCCAGCCCGCCGATATTGCCCTGGCAGGTGTAAAGATCGGCCAGATAGACGGCCAGCGGATTGTCTTTATGCGCACCGAGCGTAAACGCCGTCGTGGGCGAAGTGGGGGTTAAAATAACGTCCACATTTTTAAACGCTTCGGCAAAGTCGCGCTTAATCAACTCGCGCACCTTGACGGCCTGCAAATAACAGGCTTCGTAATTGGAAGCGCGCAACGCCGTGGAACCGATAATAATGCGCTTCTTTACTTCCGGCCCGAACGGGGCGCGGTCCAGCTCATACTGGTCGTTTAAATCTTTGGCGTCTTGGGCCTGATAGCCGTAGCGTATGCCGTCAAAACGAGCCAGGTTGGAGCTGGCTTCGGCGCTAGTGATAATATAATAGCACGGCGCGGAATATTTGGCGTGGGGGACATCCACCTCCACCAGCTGCGCGCCCAAAGCTTTGAGCTTTTCCGCGGCCGCCAAAATTTTTTCTTTAATTTCTTCGTCCAAATTGTCCAAAAATCCTTTGGGCATGCCGACTTTCAACCCCTTAATGTTCGGCGTAAAATTGCGGCTAAATGCCGGCACCGGCTCGTCCAAAGAAGTAGAATCGTTTGCGTCGCGCCCGCAGAGCGCCTCCAACATCAGGGCCGCGCTTTGCACGTCCGCCGCCAGCACACCCACCTGGTCCGCACCGGAAGAAAACGCCACCACACCATAGCGGGAAATGCGCCCGTAGCCGGGCTTTATGCCCACCACGCCGCAAAAAGAAGCCGGCTGACGCACCGAACCGCCCGTATCCGTGCCCAAAGCGGCCGGCACCATACCCGCCGCCACCGCCGCGGCGCTGCCGCCGGAACTGCCGCCGGGCACGCGGTCAAAATCCACGGGATTGTGCACCGGCCCGTATACGGAAGTCTGATTGCTGCTGCCCATGGCGAATTCGTCCATATTCGTGCGACCCACAATGACCGCGTCCGCCGCCAGCAGTTTTTCCACCACGGTGGAATTATACGGAGCCACATAATTTTCCAGCATTTTGGAACAGCAGGTCGCTTTGTGGCCCTTATACAAAATATTGTCTTTTATCCCCACGGGCACGCCGGCCAGCAGGCCGAGTTTTTCCCCTTTTTCGCGGCGGGCGTCTATTTCATCGGCGCGTTTTAACGCTTCTTCCGGCCACACCTCCACAAATGCGTTTATTTGCGGATTTAACTCTTTGATTTTTTGCAAAGAATAAAGCACCGCCTCCCGCGCGGTCATCTTGCCGCTCTGCACGGCACTGGCGATTTCAAAAACGTTGTTCATTCTATAACACCTTTTTGACTTTGGCGCAGCCGTCCAGCTGCTCATTGAATGCGCTGACCAAAGTTTGCGCCAGCGCAGCGTCGGCAATAGGCTCGTCGGGGCGCAAATAGGCCGCCCCCGCCGCGGCGGAAACATCTACGGCGCTGGTGTCCACCTCGGAAAGCTGCTGCACCCAGCCAAACAGTTCCTGCATTTGCTGCTCATATTGTGCCGTTTCCTGCGGAGTCAGACGTATTTTGGCCATACGCGCGCATTGGGCGGCATTGTCTTTTTCCAGTATCATTTTCAAAGGCTCCTTTGACATACATTTTATATAATAATGGGACGGTTTACTACACTGCATGGGATGCAGACAGAATAAAGACGACAAAGCCGTCAACAAGAAAAATAAGCCCGTCTAGGCGGACGGGACGGAGGAAAGAATGAACGAAAACGAACAGGCCCAAACAATTCCCGCCGAAAAGGCGGCGCAGGCGCGGCCCGACGCAAACGTCGTTTATGTCAACACGCATTTCACGCTGGCGGTGGTGGCGGTGTGTTTGTCCTGTTTTACGGGTTTTTTTGCCGTGGCGCTGGCGTTGGCGGCGCTGATACTGTCTTTGCGCGCCAAGGACCAGCTGCAGCAAAACCACCCCGCGGAAGCGGCCCAAGCCGCTTACTGGGCGGCGGTATTCGGGTGGATTACCGTCATTCTGACATTGCTGCCCGTGGCGTTTTTGCTGTTTTTCGGGGGAGCGCTGCTGGCCGGGCTTGGGGCGGCCGCAGGTATGATGTAATCAGGCTTTCTGACGACAAAACCCCGCCTTCACGGCGGGGTTTTTATCAAAACTTGAAACTTTCGCACAACCTTCGGCCTAAGGCCGTATATCCTGTACACTCCGTTTGATTAGGGTGGGCAGAGTGGACAAACCAGACAACTATTTCTGCATCATGTTGGGAATATACCCCGGGGTCATACGTATATCCCGCATGATAATACCGGATACGCACATTGCTTCCCTCCGGGCTGACTTCCCCTCCCCGAATATTATCTATATAGCCGAACGGGCATTGAAATATCCCTTTATCAGTACTGTTTATCAGAGAACACAGACCGGAATAGTCCACATCCAGTTCGTCCAGCTGTGTAGTATACGTCCCGTTAGCCATATAATAGATTTCCTGCGCGCGCTTTATGCCCTGGGCCGTCTGATAATAATTCATCAGCCGGCTTTTGGCCACCGCCGTTTGATACTGCGGCAAAGCCACCGCCGCCAATATGCCTATGATGAGAACAACGACCAAAAGTTCAATAAGCGTAAAACCGCCTAAAACGCTTTTAGCGGAGGTTTTGGGAAGAGAGGTCTTTTTTTGATAAATTTTGTTCATGAACAAAATTTATCAAAAAAAAAAAACAATGCAAGCCCTTTTAAAACTGCCGTCCGATGAAACTTCTCCGCTGAAGTTCGGGACATTTCGTTTGCGCTAATAAAAAAACACCCCTCTGCGGGGTGTTGTTTAACTCAAATCAGTATTGCACTTTATCGTCTTTTTTATCCCATTTTTCAAACGGCTCTTCATTATCTTCCAGCGCAATACATACGGTTGGAATATGGCGTTTTTCCGCAGGCAGAGAAATTTCGTCGTAAATAAACTTATCGTCAAAACCGTGCCGCGCCGCCGTGTAACGGTCGGCCGCAAAATACAGGGCTTTGGGCCGCGCCCAGTAAATGGCGCCCAAACACATGGGGCAGGGTTCGCAGGAAGAGTATATCACGCAGTCTTTTAAATCAAAGGTGTTTAATTTTTTGCAAGCGGTGCGAATGGCGTCCACCTCCGCATGCAGGGTCGGGTCCTGGCTGCCCAGCACCTGATTGCAGCCGCGCGCGATGATTTTCCCGTCTTTGACAATCACCGCACCAAACGGGCCGCCGCGCCCCGTGGCCACGTTTTCCCGCGCCAGGTTTACGGCTTCCTGCAGAAATTGTTTATGCATTTGCAGTTCTTTTTCTTCCATAATAAACTCCTTTCAGGCGTGCACTATATTATATTACAAATGCAGGCGGCGCGTGGCGTTGCGCCGGTTGTCCAGCACTTCCCCGCCGCGGACGATAAAACGCGCATTGGCGGCCACGGTAAAATTTATTTTCCCGTCATCCACTTCGTAAGACACGCTGTCGCGTCCGCCGCTGTAACCGCGGTTGGCCCACAATTTGCCTTTGCGGTTTAACAGCATGCCCCAGCGCGCAGTAATGTTCTGCCCGTTCAGGCGCATTTCTTCCCCGGGCCACATATCCGCAAAAGGCAAAACCACTTTTTTAACTTTTATATGCTTCTGCAAATTCCGCACCTCTTTTAGTTGTTTTTCCGTATCTTCGCTGATAAATACCGCGTCCAGCGTGCGCGCGCCGGATTTTAACACCGCGCGGGCCAGTTTGTCCCCGTCTATGCCCGCGCCAAACAAAAAACGGGTGCCGTCGGGGGCGCGGTAAAGCGCGGCGTTTTTGCTCCATTCATTGAACAGCCAAACCGTGGGCGGATTAAAGAAAGCGTATTGCGCGGCGGGCGCCAGCAACATAACCGCCAAAAGCGGTTTATACACCCGGCGCAAGAAATCTTTCTGCGGCAGATGAAACAATAAAAACACCGCCGCATAATAAGAAACAATCCATCCCGTCCGCCAGGCCGCCGCCGGAACGGAAGCCAGGGGAAAAGAGGCAAACAGCCGCACCAGACTTTCAAACAGCCCCAGCGCGCCTGCCGTCACCGCGTGCAAAACAAAACCGATGTGCAACAGGGAAAATAGATAATACGCAAAACTCAGCGCCATGAGCAAAGACGCCAGCGGCACCAGCAGCATATTGGCCAGCAACCCGACGAAAGACACTTTAAAAAACACATTGGTAAACACCGGAAGCAATACCAGCTGCGTGCTCAGCGTGGCCAGAAAAATCTGCACAAAAAATTTGACCCAGCGCGGCCAGGCGTGCGGAAGATCATAATTATTCAAACACACAATAATGGCCAGCGTAGCTAAAAAGGACATCTCAAACCCGGTTTCAAATACGGCCGCCGGATGAAAAAGAAGAATGACAAAACAGGAAAGCACCAACCCCTGAAACACCCCGCTGTTGCGGTGCAGAAAGTACCCCGCCACGGCGCAGACCGTCATAAAATACGCACGCACCAGCGGCGCGTCCGCCCCGGCAATCAGCGTATACACTCCCGCCACCGCCAAAGCCGCCAAAGCGGTTTTACGCCGCGGTAAACCAAACAACGCGCAAAACGCAAACGTCATCAGCGTTACAAACCCCACATTGCCGCCGGAGGCCACCAGCAGGTGTATGGCTCCGCTGTCCTGAAAGTCGGTATACAGGGCGGACTCCAGTTCGCCTCTTTCTCCCAACAGCACCCCGCCGGCAATGGCTGCGGCGTTGCGCGGGAAACTTTCCTGAAACGTCTGCAAAATATCCCGCCGGACGGCGGATACGGCGCGGAAGAAAAAAGACGGCGGCCGGATTTGCTGCACCGAAGAAACCGCTATTTCGGTAAAAATATTTTGGGAGGCCAAATACGCGCCCCAGTCAAAATTGCCGATTAGAGCGATGGAATACGGCTTTTTCAGCCGTCCTTCCAACCGCACGGTTTCATGCCAGGCTGGCTCATAGTTTTTAAAACGCGCATAAACATAGCCGCCGGTTTTCTCTCCGTTTACCTCATATACTTTGACGGCGACATTGCGGCTTTTGGCCTTTTGCACCGAAAAGCCGACCACCTTGCCGGTCAGCGTGACGGTTTTTAAAGGGATTTTATGGTAAACGTCCGTTGCGGACGGAGCCGGTCTGTAGAAAACAACCAGCCAAAGGATATATATAACAAGCAATAACAAAAGAGGTCTTTTGTAATAGCTGGTGTGCATTTACATTTTGGTGCGGCCTTTGAGGGAATAGCCCAGCGTCATTTCGTCTATATAGTCAATGTCTCCGCCCAGCGGCACGCCGTAGCCGATGCGGCTGACTCTCTCCACCAACCCGTGCAGCAGGTCCGCCAGGTACAGGGCAGTGGTTTCGCCTTCCGCGTCCGGGTCCGTGGCCAAAATCACTTCGCGCACGGGGGGATTGGCGTTTTGCACGCGCTCCAAAAGTTCTTTTACTTTTACCTGCTGGGCGCCGCGTCCTTCCATGGGGGAAATGGCTCCGTGCAAAACATGATACAGCCCTTTAAACGCGCCCGTTTTTTCTATGGATTCTATATCCTGCGGGTCCTCCACCACACAAATGACGGAGCGGTCCCGGTCCGGGTCGGCGCAGATATCGCATACGTCACTTTCGCTGTAGGCATGACAAATACGGCAGAGTTTGACGTCTTCTTTGACGGCCAATACGGCGGAAACGAATTCTTCCACCTCGCCCTGCGGGGCGCGCAGGAAATACGCCGCAAAACGCTCCGCCTGCCTGGGGCCCACCCCGGGCAGCCTGCGTAAAGCGCGCACCAACCGGTCCAAACTTTTCATATTATGCCAACACTTCCCCGCCGATAACGTCTAAAATGCCTTTGAGCTCTTCCGGCACTTCCGCAGACGAAGCCGGCTCTATATCGGCCGAAAAATCCGCCTTTACAAAAGGCTCTTCGTCGCTGATACGGTTTTGCGCCGCAGACGCGGAAGCCGCAGGAGCCGAAGCCTGCACCGCCGACGGGTGATACGCAGGGGCGGCGGAAACGGAAATTTGAAATTTAATACGCCGCCCGCTTAACTTGAAAGCCTGTTTTTCCAAATCGGGCAGTTTATTCTGCGCGGGTACTTTGTAAAACTCTTTGCCTTTGCCGAAAGAAATGGTCCAGTTGTCCCCGTCAAAATGGACGGAACAGTTGGTCATCACGTCATAGACAAACGGGCTGGCAGAAAAAGCCTTTAGCAAAGCGTCCCACAATTGGCGGTTATCCGTCACCAAAGCACCCGTTTCCGCCGGAGCCGATTTGGCCACGGCACTGGAAAAGGCCGCCTGCGGCTGCGGGGTAAAGGCAGGGGAAATGGCCGGCGAAGGTGACGCTTTCGCCGAAGACTGTGTTCGAACGGAAGGGGACGGCGCATCTTCCGCCGCCGTGGCGGAAAAATGCGTCTTCGGAGTGTCCGCCTGCGGCGCAGATACTTTTTTTGCCGATGCCGGACGGGAAACGACAGAAGCGGGCGGCAAGGAGGAAGCTCCACCCTCGCCGCGTTCCAACGCTTCCAGACGGCGGATAAAGCCTTCCACGTCAAAACAACTGTCCATAACTGTAAACAGGCCGACTTCCGCACTGACCAGGGCATTGTCGGAAAATTTCACTTCTTCGGCCAGTTTGTTGACTTTGCGCGACAGCGCGGCCAAAAGCCCCGCCGAAGCGCGCGCGGCAATCTCCTGCGCGCCGTCAAACGGCGCGGCGCCCTGGCCAAGAGAAAAATAAAACAAATCCCCCAGCGCATTTTTTAAATCCTTCAAAAAAGCGTTTGCGTCAAATCCTTCCGCACGCAGGGTTTCAAACGCCGCATGCAAAGAGGCGCTGTCTTTATCTATCAGCGCGCCGACGGTTTGGCAAAGCAAATCCTGCGGGGTCAGGCCCAACATTTCACCCACCAGTTTGTCGTCAATTTTTCCGTCGGAATACGCAATCGCGCGGTCCATCAGCGTCAGCGCGTCGCGCATGGCGCCGCCGGCGTTTTTGGCGATGATGCGCGCGGCTTTCTCCGTTAAATCCAAGCCTTCGGCTTCGGCCAAATCCATCAGGTGGTTGGTGATTTCGTCCGAAGTCATCGGGCGGAAGCGGAACGTCTGGCAGCGGCTGACGATGGTGGCGGGCACTTTGTGTTTTTCCGTCGTGGCTAAAATAAACACCACATGCTGCGGCGGTTCTTCTATGGTTTTGAGCAAAGCGTTGAAAGAGCTGGCCGAAAGCATATGCACTTCGTCCAAGATAAACACTTTATAGCGGTCGCGCGACGCGGCCAAAGCCACCGTGTCAATAATGGCCTCGCGCACTTTTTCCACCTGCGTATTGGATGCCGCGTCCAGCTCCAATACGTCCATATCTTCGCTGCGGGCAATTTCGCGGCATTGCGGGCACTGTCCGCACGGTTCAGCCGTCGGTTTGTCATTACCCTGTCCCGTACAGTTTAACGCTTTGGCCAAAATGCGCGCCGTGGTGGTCTTGCCGCAGCCGCGCGGACCGTAAAATAAATACGCATGCGCAATGCGTCCCAGTCTCAACGCATTTTGCAGGGTTTTGGAAATGCTCTCCTGCCCGACCAAATCTTCAAATTTCTGCGGGCGGTATTTATTGGCCAGACTGACGTAAGGGGTGGTGTTTTCTTCGCTCATGGATTAACCTCTGAAAAAACGGCGGGCGGCGCGCTGGCTGCGTTTATAGTCCAGACTGATGACGCCGGGACCCAGCCACAGCAGCGTGCTCAGCGGCGCGCACAAAAGCAGGCACAAAGCGACAAAGGCCTTGTTATAGTCGCCCGCGAAAAATATAATAGCACAAATCAGCGTCAGCGGCAAAGCCGCCAAGGCGCTCAGCCGCGTATGCCACCCAAGCAGCAGGAAAAGCCCCAAAAACAGCTCCGCCGCCCCCACGAAAAACGCCATCGGCACGGCAAAAGGGAAACCCAAAGCCGCGGTATTGACCAAAAATTCCCGCCAGTAAAACAAACATCCCAATGAAAAATACACCATGGCCAACCCGGTAAAAACCCGGCACAAAAACATGGCTCTGGAAAAGGCTTTCTCGTCAATTTTGCAGTGTAAAACCGGAGCGGTGTCCTGTTTGCTCATAATTTCTCCGTATTAAAATTCGGTGCTGGCCGACAGGGAAAAATACGTTTTGCGGTTTTCGTCTCTGTTCGGCTCAAAAATTTCCACGCCGCCCGTCAGAGTGGTCAGCCCCACATGCAAGGCCAGCCCGGCGGCCACGGCGACGGCATGATCCCCCCGGACCAAATAACGGTAACGCGCATAAACGGCATAGGGGGTTATCCAACGCGTACGATATGCCAAGCGCGCGGCCAGCGAATCGCTGACAAAGCCCTGCACCACCGCCGTCATAAACGGGATTTCCGTCCAGTTAGAGGTAATGTCATGGGGCGGCTTGTTATTATATTTTATCACTTTGTCATACCGGGTCTGAAATAAAAAACGGCCCATCTCTCCTCCCGCCAGGGCGGAGACTCCCGTAGCCACGGTTTTAAAACGGCTGACCAACGGCGCGCCGTGCAAATTGCTGTCCACTTTGTAGCGAACCTGCCCCGCATATACGCCGAAGTGAGGCCTTTTAAATATACCGCAGCGGTAACACAGCGTGTACTGCGCTCCAATGCCGTATCCTACATTTTGAAATCCCAGCTTTTTGGGAATATAAGATGCGCCGGCCAAAAGTCGAAAATTATCTGTCAGTTCATATTCCGCCAGCAGGGCGGCTTTGACCGTGGCCCCGTTTTCATCCTCTTCGCTGTCGCTCATGCGGTAATAACCGCCGGAAAGACTTAGGATCAAACCGTTGTCCAAATCCAGTCTCCCCACGCCGCGCATGGCGGCGTAGCCGCGCTCCCCGTGCACGCTGGCAAAATGGAGCTGCCCGTAGGAATACACCCACGGGCAGACCAGTAAAACCAGCGTTACCAAAAAGCGCAAGCGAAGCATTATTTTTTGGCTTTATTCTCTTTGGCTTTTAACGCGGCGACTTTTTTATCCTCATCCTGCAGGAACTTGATGTAATTGGTCGCTTTGCGTTTTTTCCACGCGCCTTTGTGATAGCCGTAACCGATAATCAGCGGGATCAGCGTGGTGCATTCACCGTATACCATTTGTTCCAACGCGGTGGACACTTTGCCCCAGCTGGAAGCTTCTTTGAGCGTAGAGCCGGACAGGGCGCCGTCGCGTTCGTCGGCCACGGTGATTTGTACGGCGTATTTGTGCATCGGAATTTCCGCGCCCAAAATTTCGGCCGCCACCACGGTGTCCTGGGCAAAGTTCTTCGGCACGCCGCCGGAGAACATCATCAGGCCAGTTTCTTTGGCTTTGATTTTGATTTTGGTCAGTTCCAGGAAATCTTTGGCGCTGTCAATGGACACGTGCGCCGTCGGATGTTCGGTCTGGTGCGCCACAAAGCCAAAGCCCGCGGAGCAGTCGGAAAAAGCCGGCACGAATATGGGCACGCCGTATTTGTAGGCGTTGTACACGACGCTGTCTTTGCCCTTTTTGTTTTTCTCCAGCCATTTGCCCATTTCCCAGATAAATTCGCGGGAAGAGTACGGGCGGGGCTCTAAAGAGTTGCAGATTTTGTGCACGGTTTCGTCGCACACTTTCAGTTCATCTTCGTTGATGTAGGTGTCGTAAATGCGGTCAATGTGCAAATCGCGCAATAAATTGTCGTCGGCGTTGTGCTGGCTGCCCAGGTAGTGTTTGTATCCCAGGGCTTCAAAAAAGTCCTGGTCTACGATGTTGGCGCCGTTGGAAACGATAGCGTCCACCATTTTGTTTTGAATCATATCCACAATGATTTTTTTCAAACCGGCGGAAATCAAAGAGCCGGCAA
>CALUXH010000108.1 GCA_944324695.1 uncultured Elusimicrobiales bacterium
ATCTTCAACATCGGTGTGGACTATGCCTGGAACAAATGGACCTTCTCCGTGGACGGCTATGCCTTCCAGGATCGCACGGCCCAGCACGAAGCCACGCTGGAAGCTGACCTGAACGTCAACTATCAGCACAATGACAACGTGGGTCTGTTCGCCGGCATCGGCTATGCCAAACTCGGCGGAGCTTCTGATAACGCTGCGCTCAATGTCCAGCCCGATGCCACAGTGTATCAGGCCGGTGTGAACGTGAAGTTCTAATCTGTTTTTCACAGATAAAACCCCGCCCGCAAGGGCGGGGTTTTTTGTCTGCCTCGGGGCGGTATAAATACCATTCAGTCATTCTAAGGTGTCGTAACTCTGCGGCGGCGTGGGTGTCTTCCCTGCTGAAAGTGTAACCTAAAGTCATCCTGAGGTGTCGTAACTCAGTATCTCCTCCTTTTCCATAGCTTTTTTACCCTGTTCCCTTATCCTTCAAAAACAGATACAATAAAAGTATTCCTATATATAAGGGGGATGTATGCGAGTTGTAAAACTGGGATTGTTATCTTTGCTCGCGGCGGCGTTTGCGCCGGCCGCTTTTGCCGCGCAGGAATTGCAGGTGGTGTCGGCCTCGCCCAAAGGAGAGGGTATCCGCGCCAGCCGTGCGGCCGTGACCGTCAATTTTAATGTGCCCGTGACGGCTTTGTCCGAAGAGGCCGCTTTTGCTTCCGGTCAGTGCCCGCTGCAAATTACGCCGTCCGTAGAAGGGGAATGCCGCTTCTCCGGCACGCAGACTCTTTTGTTTGAACCCAAAGAAAACTGGCAACCCGCCACCGAATACACGGTATCTTTGCCCGCCGGATTCAAGTCCCAGGTTTCCGGCGAAGCTCTGGCACAGGATTATGGCTGGACGTTTGCCACCGCCCGCCCGCAGGTGACGGGTGTGACCCCTTATAATAATGAAATGTGGATTGACCGCCGCCCGCTGATTTATATCACCCTGTCCCAGCCGGCGGAAATTTCCGCCGTTTCTTCGGCGGTTTCTTTAAGCTATGTCGCTCTGAAGCAGGATTGGGTGACCCGTCTGCGCAATTGGCTGAGCGAAAAAACCAACGGCTGGATAGAGAAAGACGGCGAACTGACGGAGCAGACCGCTTCGCTGCAGGTGCGCGCTCCGACGGATGAGGAATACGAAAAGAATTATTCGTACCTGGAAAAAGACCGCGTGTTTGTGCTGGTGCCGCAGGAAGATTTGCCCGCCGGCACCAAAATCACGCTGACCGTGTCCGAGAGCCTGCGCGGCAAGACCGGCACGCTGGGCATGGCCGAGCCTTATACTTCCGTTTTTTATACATATCCCGATTTGAAAATAACGGGCGGCAATTATGCCGGCTGTCTGCCGTTTGACGCGCATGTGGATTTTTCGTCCCCCGTGCGCCTGGCCGATTTGCTCAAGCACGTTAAAGTGTCCCCGCAGAGTGCACTGGCCGAAGTAACCGAGCAGGAAGCCCAAACGCTGGGCCGCCAGCGCAGCGGCGAAAATCCGGGCGAAGGCTGGTTTGAAATGCCGCTTTCTTTCCTGCGTTTGCAGCCCAAAGAAACCATCACGCTCACTATAGACGGGGATTTGCAGGACATTTACGGCAACCGCCTGGGCGAAGAAAAAGTCATAGAAGTGACCAACGAGGGCTATTGCCCCGCCGCCGAGTTTAAGGGCGGCCGCGGCGTGCTGGAGAGCTATCTGCCCGCGCGCCACCCCATAGACGTATTAAATATAGACGGGCTGGAAGTGTCCGCCGGGCGTTTCAGCAAGGCCGATTTCATCCCGTTTGCCGAAAAGTCGGTTTCCTATTGCAGCAAGGCCGAAATCGCCGCGGCCAATTTGCAGTTTGACGGGAAATATGATTTTGACATGACGCCGGACAAGACGCAGAAAACGTATTTGGACCTCAAAAAATTTAACCCGACCGGCCAAAACAGCGTTATTTATTCGCAGGTGCGCGTGCCGAGCAAAAACCGCCAGGACGGTTATTGCTGGGTGGGCGCGACGGACAATATTACCGACTTGGGCGTCACGCTGAAAACCTCGCCGGAGAATATTTTGGTCTGGGTCACTTCTTTGCAAACGGCCGAGCCGCAGGGCAGCCTGAGCGTGGAAATCAAAGACCAGGCCAACCGCACGCTCTGGACGGGCAGCACCGACGAAAACGGCATTGCCAAAGCTCCCGGCCTGAACGAACTCAAGCCCCGGGCAAAAAACACCTGGAGTACGCCGGCGGTATATGTGTTTGTCACCAGCCCGGGCGGAGACGCGGTGCTGGCCAGCACCTGGAACGACGGATTGGAGCCGTGGCGTTTTAACATCAATTACAATTATTCCCCGCAGCAGGTTCCCGTCAAAACCGCTTTGTTTACCGAGCGCGGCGTATACCGCCCCGGGGAAACCGTATACGTCAAGGGGTTGACCCGGCGTATGTTAAACGGCCAGTGGGCCCTGCCCTCCGCGGCCAAAGGAACGCTGACGGTGTACAATTCCCGCGGGGACGAAGCGTTTAAACAGACGCTCTCTTACGGCGCGGGTACCGGCGCGTTTGACTGGAAATTTACTTTGCCCGAAAACGCCGTCACCGGCGGCTGGAGCATGAGTTTTGAGCCCGCCGGCGGCCAGGGAGAAGCCTACTATTCCTTCCAGGTGGAAGCGGTGGAACAGGCGGACTTTAAGGTCAATCTGCGCGCGCTGGAGCCGTCTTATGTCGGCGGGCAGGAGGCGCAGTTTACCGCCTCGGCCGATTATCTGTTCGGCTCCCCCGTGTCCGGCGCGCAGGCCAAATGGACGGTGCGCCGCGTATTCTCCAACTTCTCGCCGGAAGGGTATGAAGAATATACCTTTATCCCATATTTCTTTGAGCGGGATTTGAAAGACCATTTGATGAACGAAGCCTCCGGCACGCTGGACGAGCAGGGCAAAATTAATTTCACCGTGCCGCTGCCGCAGGTCACCTCTCCGCAGCAGGTATATGCCGAAGTGGGCGTGCAGGCCGCTTCGGGCCAGCAGCTTTTTGCGCGCACCGGCGTGATGTTAAATCCGGCGGACTTTTACCTGGGCGCAAAAATGGATTCTTCCAGCGTGGAGCAGGGAGAAAAGGCCAAAGCGCACATTGTGGCCGTTACGCCGCTGGGTCAAACGGCGGGCGAAGTACAGGTGGAGGCCAAAATACAGAAGGAAGAATATTTCAGCGTACGCAAGAACGGTCTGGCCGGGCGTTTGGAATGGGTCAGCGAGCGGCGCGTGAAAGATTTCCCTTCCCAAACTTTCACGGTAGGGGAAAAGGGGTATGATTTCGCTTTTGCTCCCGAAGAACCCGGTTCTTACCAGGTGACCCTGAGCGCCAAAGATAAATCGGGGCGGCAGGTGAAAGGCGGCTTTGCCTTTACCGTATACGGCAAAGGCCAGGCCTACTGGAAGCAAAGCGACGACGATATTTTGCAGCTGGAGCAGGACAAAGAAGCATACAATCCCGGCGACACGGCGCGCATTTTGGTCAAGAGCCCGTATGAAAGCGCGCTGGCTTTGGTCACCGTAGAGCGCGAAGGCGTGCTGGACGCGTGGACGGTGCCCGTGGCTTCGGGCGCGGACTATGTGCAGGTGCCCATAAAAGCCTCTTACCTGCCCAATGTGTTTGTGGGCGTAACGCTGGTGCGCGGCCGCGCGGCGCAGCCCGAATATGACAAAGAAGGGCTGGACTTGGCCAAGCCGCAGGGCAAAACGGGCTATGTCAATTTGACCGTTTCTCAGACGGAGCGCGAAATTCAGACTTCCGTGTCCACGGATAAAGCTTTGTACCGCCCCGGGCAGGAAGTAACCGTGAATTTAAACACCGCCCTGCAGGGCAAAGGCGTGCCGGCGGACGTGACGCTGATGGTGGTGGACGAAGGCGTGCTGTCTTTGACCGGTTACAAACGCCCCGATTTAATGGACGTGTTTTATTCGCCGGCGCAGTTGTCCGTGTCCACGGCCGATAACCGCGTGTTTATCATCGGTCAGCGCAACTTCGGCGAAAAAGGCGAAAACCGCGGCGGGGGCGGTGGCTCTTCGGACAAACTCGGCGGGGCGGACCTGCGCAGCCATTTTGATTTTACGCCGTATTTCAACGCTTCCGTCCGCACCGACGCGCGCGGCCGCGGCAGCGTGAAATTTACCCTGCCCGACAACCTGACCACCTTCCGCATTATGGCCGTGGCGGCCACCGTGCGGGAATTCGGCGGCGCGGAAACGGAAGTCAAAGTGTCCAAACCGCTGATGGTCACGCCCAAAATGCCGCGTTTTGCGCGCACGGGCGACAAATTCAAATGCGGCGCCATTGTTTATAATTACGAAGATGAAAAAGGTGATGTTACCGTTACGGCCCGCGCGGAAGGCGCGGTGCGTTTAAGCGGCGCAGAGCAGAAAATCAACGTGGCCAAAGGCGGCGCCAGAGAAGTCAGCTGGGACTGTGAGGCCGTGGAGACGGGCGCGGCCAAAGTGTCTTTTGCCGCCGCGGCGGGTAAAGAAAATGACGGCGTGGTAAGCGTCCTGAACGTTTCCGACGTGGAAAAGAAACAGACGCTGGCGTTGTATTCGGCCACCAATGACAGCCAGGAACAGGTATTGGCTCGTCCGGCTTCCGTCAATGAAAAGGCCGGGGCCGAAGCGGCCGCCACGCTGGCTTCCACCGCGTTGATTAATCTGCGCGGCGGCATCGTCTATTTGCTGGCGTATCCGTATGACTGTCTGGAGCAGAAAATGTCCAAAATTCTGCCCGTTATTGAAGGGGCGGATATGATAGAAGATTTCGGCTTGGGCGATTTGACGGCCTATAAAAAGCAGACGCAGGAAATTTTAAACGAAATTACCAATTATCAGTCTGCTTCCGGCGGCTTTGCCTACTGGCCCCATGCCTTGCCGGACCCGTACGTTACCGCTTATACGCTGGAAACGGCCTACCGCGCCAAACGCGCCGGATATACGGTGGACGAAGCCGCGCTCAAGCGCGCGGCGACGTGGCTCAAAGGGGTGTTTGGCAAAGAGCAGCAGAAAGCGTATCCGTATTCGGCGGCGGAAAATGACACCGCCCGCGCCTATGCGGTGCTGGCGCTGTCTTTGTACGGCGAGAAGATGCAAGGCCAGTTTAATAACCTCTATAACAAACGCAACGCGCTGAGCGCGCCCGCGCAGGCCTATTTGCTGTTGGCGGCCATGCATTTAAATCAGGGCGCGGACGTTAAGCTCAAGCTGGCGCAGGAACTGTTAAACCGCCAGCAGACGGGCGGCCAGACGGTGCATTTTTCTGCGGGGCAGGCACAGCCCTGGCTGCATATGACGGACGTTAAAGTGACGGCTCTGGCATTGGAAGCGTTGTTGGCGGGAGACTATTTGCCCCAGCCCTACCGCGCCGTGCAGTGGCTGACGGACCAGCTGGGCAAAGAAGGCTACTGGATTAACACCAGCGCCAATGCCGCCGTGCTTTGCGCGCTGAACGCTTATTACAAACTCAAAGAATCCGTGGAGCCGGACTTTACCGCCTCCGTGTCTTTGGACGGCAAGAACGTGCTGACGCAGTCCTTTACGGGCCGCACGCTGCAAACCGTGCGCGGCGTATGGCCGTTTGCGCAGGTGTATCAGCATGCCAACCAGGCGCGCGTGCGTTTTGTCAAAGCCGGCGCGGGTACGCTTTACTATACCCTGTGGCAGACTTATGCCCCCGCAGCTTATACAGACAGCGTCAATGCGGGGTTTGAAGTGTCCCGCTCTATCACGGACTTGCAGGGCAAGGCCGTCACGGAATTTAAGGCGGGCCAGCGTTATAAAGTAACGCTGAAAACCCGCAGCACGGCCTCACGCAGTTTCGTGGTGCTGGAAGATTTTATTCCGGCGGGCTTTGAAATCGTCAACACCTCTTTGGCCACCGAAAGCCAAGAGCAGGCCGCGTCTTTGAACAATGCCGCCTGGGGCGGTTTTGAGCGCGACGAAAAATACGATGACCGCATCGTCATTTTCGCCGATTACCTGACCGAGGGCGAGCACGAATATTCCTACCTGGTGCAGGC
>CALUXH010000109.1 GCA_944324695.1 uncultured Elusimicrobiales bacterium
ATAGCGTTCGGAGAATTTAACACATGCAAACTACCAAAAAAATCAAAAAACTCGGAGAACTAAACTTCTTTGATTTTGACGCGATCAAACTCGGTATCGCCAGCCCGGAGCAGATCATGTCCTGGTCTTACGGGGAAGTGAAAAAACCCGAAACCATCAACTACCGCACGCTCAAACCGGAGCGAGACGGTCTGTTCTGCGAACGCATTTTCGGCCCCACCAAGGACTATGAGTGCGCCTGCGGCAAATACCGCTGGGTCAAATTTAAAGGCATCGTCTGCGACCGCTGCGGCGTGGAAATCACCGAAAGCAAAGTCCGCCGCGAACGCATGGGCCATATTGAGTTGGCCGTGCCTGTGGCGCATGTGTGGTTTTTGCGCAAAAATCCGTCCCGCATCGGTATTTTGCTGGATATGCGCACGACGGATTTGGAACGCGTGGTCTATTACGCCTCTTACGTGGTCATTGAAGACTGCGTAGACAGCGTCACCGGCCGCACGGATTTCAAAAAAGGCACGCTGCTTTCCGACGCGCAGGTGCGCGAAGCCCGCAAAAAACACGGCTCCCGCCTCAAAGTGGACATCGGCGCGCCGGCCATCCGCAAGCTGTTGGAAGACATTGATTTTGACAAAGAAATTCCGGCTTTGCACGAACAGCTTAAAAATACGCAGAGCGAGCTGGAACGCACAAAACTGATTCGCCGCATCAAAACGATGGAAGAGTTTAAAGAAAGCGGCAACCGCCCCGAGTGGATGATTTTAAGCGTTTTGCCCGTCATTCCGCCGGATTTGCGCCCGCTGGTCCCGCTTGACGGCGGCCGTTTTGCGGCGTCTGACCTCAACGATTTGTACCGCCGTATCATTAACCGCAACAACCGCCTGAAACACATTGAAAGCCTGCGCGCGCCGGAAGTGATGATTTACAACGAAAAGCGTCTCTTGCAGGAAGCGGTGGACGCGCTGATTGAAAACGGCGCCCGCGGCAAATTCTTTATCGGGCCGGGCGGCAGACCGCTGAAATCTCTGTCCGACAGCATTAAAGGCAAACACGGCCGCTTCCGCCAAAACCTGTTGGGTAAACGCGTGGACTATTCCGGTCGTTCCGTCATCGTGGTGGGTCCGAGCCTGAAAATCCATCAGTGCGGTTTGCCCAAGCTGATGGCGTTGGAACTGTTTAAACCTTTTATCATCGGCGAATTGATGAAAAAAGAAGGCGTGACCTTGAAATCGGCCAAGAAAATGCTGGAGCGCGTGCGCCCGGAAATTTGGGATATTTTGGAAAAAGTCACCAAAAACCATCCGGTGCTTTTAAACCGCGCCCCGACGCTGCACAGGCTGGGTATCCAGGCTTTTGAACCGGTGCTGATTGAAGGTAAAGCCATTCAGCTGCACCCCTTAACCTGCGCCGCTTTTAACGCCGACTTCGACGGTGACCAGATGGCCGTGCACGTGCCGCTTTCTCTGGAAGCGCAAATGGAAGCGCGTACCTTGATGCTGGCCTCCAACAATATTTTGTCGCCTGCGTCCGGCAAGCCTATTGCCGCGCCGTCTCACGATATGGTCTTGGGCGTCAACTTCATTACCAAGATTAAAGACGGCGATATCGGGGAAGGTGCCATTTTCGGCAGCAAAGAAGAAGCCCTGGTGGCTTTGGAATACGGCAAACTGTCGCTGCATGCCAAGATCAAAGTGCGCGGCATTAACGTACTGGCCGAAGAAGGGCTGGACCCCAAAGACGCCAACAATGCCTCCAAGTGGAAGGATTATACTTCCGCCGGACGCATTATTTTCAACAATATCCTGCCCGAAGGCTGGCCGTATGTCAATAAAGCTATTGGCAAAAAAGAACTGGCCGCTCTGGTGGACGAATGCTACAAGAGCAAAAAATACGGCCGCTATGAAGCCGTGCAGCTTTTGGACAAGATTATGAAGCTGGGCTACAGCTACGCCACGCTGTCCGGTCTGTCTATTTCCGTGGCCGACATGACCATCCCGTCCGTCAAACAGAAATACATTGACGACGCGAAAAAACAGGTCAAAGCCATTCAGGCCCAGGCCGAAGCCGGTATCATCACCGAAGGCGAACGCTACAACAAGGTTATTGATATTTGGACTCGCGTGACCGACGATGTGGGGGCGGAGCTGTTCAAAGAAATGAAAAAATTTGAGGACAGCAAATACGACCCCAAGCTCGGCCAGCGCTTTAACTCCGTGTATTTGATGGCTGACTCCGGCGCGCGCGGCAGCCGCCAGCAGGTGCGCCAGCTGGCCGGTATGCGCGGTCTGATGGCCAAACCGCAGAAGAAACTGACCGGCGGCCAGGGCGAAATTATTGAGTCGCCTATTACCGCCAACTTCCGCGAAGGGCTGTCCGTGCTGGAATACTTCATCTCCACGCACGGCGGACGTAAAGGTTTGTCCGATACGGCTTTGAAAACCGCCGACGCCGGTTACTTAACCCGCCGTCTGGTGGACGTGGCCCACAACGTCGTCATCACCGAAGAAGACTGCCACACGCACAACGGCATTGTGGTCAAATCTTTGATGAGCGGCGAAGAAATGGTGGAACCCATTGAAGAACGCATTTTGGGCCGCACGAGTTTGGAAAACGTGGTCGTCAAGGTCAAAAAGGCCGACGGCTCCGAAGAAGAAAAGACCATTATTAAAGAAGGCGACGTCATTACGCTGGAACAGAGCAAACTGGTCAAAAAATACGGCGTGGAATCGGTACGCATCCGCTCTGTGCTGACCTGCGAAGCCCCCTACGGCGTGTGCGCCAAATGCTACGGTTTGTCTTTGGCTACGTCCACGATGAGCAACCCCGGTGACGCCGTGGGTATCATCGCCGCGCAGTCCATCGGCGAACCGGGCACGCAGCTGACGCTGCGCACCTTCCACATCGGCGGTACGGCTTCGCGCGTGTTGTCTCGCTCCCAGGCCGTGGCCGAAGTTTCGGGCAAAGTGACGTTTAAAGACATGAAAGTCATCACCAACGTGTATGACAACAAAATCTGTCTGTCCCGCAACGGCTCTATCTTTGTGGAAGCCGGAAATG
>CALUXH010000110.1 GCA_944324695.1 uncultured Elusimicrobiales bacterium
GTACTAATAGGTCGTGAGGCTTGGCCATATTCTTTAATCCAGACTTTAAAGAATGTAAGTGAAACACTTGCGCTTTTCTAAAGTTATCTGATATAATAAAATAGGTTGGAAGGAAGTCGATGACCCGTTGAAGTAACGGCGAGAAGGATTCCAACCGGGTTTCAACAAAGGAATTGTTGTTCCCGTCCGATGATAATTCCTTTGTTAAACAGATTTGATCTTTTACGCAGTACAGCCCAAGAGGCTGGAATGAGACTGATAATAATTCCGGTAAGGCAACACCCGTTCCCATTCCGAACACGGCAGTTAAGCTTACCAGGGTCAATGGTATTGGCGCCCAATTCGGCGCTGAGAGAGTAGATCGTTGTCGGTCTCATCCCAGCCTTTTTTATACCCCTTGTAAAAGGGGTATTTTTGTCCTAACTATTTGGCTATATTGCCAAATAATAAAAGATTTGTTATACTTTACGTATAGACTTTAGCAGGAGCACGAACCGTGGAGCCGTTTGATAAACAAATATTGCAAAAGCAAGTATTCTTTTTTAAGGCTTTGGCGCATCCCACGCGTTTGTGGATTGTGCGCCAGCTGCGGGAGCGGGATTACAGCGTACATGAGTTTGTGGAAGCAGTGGGGGATGATTTTTCCACGGTGTCCAAACATTTACATATTTTGAAAGAAGCCCGTATTGTGGCGGATGATAAAAAGGGCACGGCTGTATATTATCGTCTTTCTCATCCGTGTATTTTATCCGTGCTGAACTGTATGGAAGAAACGTTGTAAGCAGGCCATATTTTTTTGTCTTATATTTGGCCAAAAAACCAAATAATAAATATGTGATATATGGCTGAATATTTGCCGGCAGAGCCGTTTTCCCGGGGAGACACCCCGGATAAGGGGCCCTTCCCGGAATGCGATCCCCGGAGGGGCCCGCCTCTTGTCCCTCAAAAATTATATACTGTAAACAATCTGCTCCCGGAGAAAGAAAAATGTTTAAGCGGCTATGTCTTGTCTTTTTAGTTTCCTTGTGGTGTTTGGGGGGCTGTGCCGCCTCACACCCGCAAAATCCGCAGTCCCCTGGCGCGCCGGATTATGCGCAGGCGGAAAGCTGGGCCTTCCTGCCTGCCGGACAAACGGATAAACCCATAGATGTCTTTTATGTATATCCCACGATTTTTGGCGGGGACGGCCCTGCCCGTATGGATATAACCGATGAAGATTTGCGTCACAAAGCCGATGTACAAATTTTAATTAATGCCGGCGTATTTACCGATGTGGCCAATTTGTTTGCCCCGTATTACCGTCAGGCCTCTATCGAAGTGGTGTGGATGAATGAACAGGAAGGGGAGGCTTTGCTCTCGGATGGCTATCATGACATTATCCGCGCATTTAACTATTATATGGAACATTATAATAATGGCCGACCTTTTATTTTGGCGGGGTTTAGCCAGGGGAGCATGGCGCTGTTGGAACTAATGAAAGCGGAATTTGATAATCCCCGGTGGCGGAAGCAGTTGGTGGCCGCCTATCTGATAGGTTATTCGGTAACGCCGGAAGACTTGGCCAAGTATCCCTGGTTGAAAATGGCGCAGGAGGAGACGGACACGGGCGTTATCGTATCGTACAATACGCAGCTGCCCCATTCCGGCCAGTCCTATGTGCTCAAAAAAGGGGCTCTGGGCATTAATCCTGTGAATTGGAAAACGGATGGAACGGTAGCTCCCGCCTCGGAGCATAAAGGAGCCGTTATCTTTAATGCCGTGACCGGTGAAATCGTGGAAGAAGTGCCGCATTTGTCCGATACGTATGTGGAGGCAGAAAGCGGCGCACTGGTAGTCCGGGTGGATCCCGTCAAATACAATGCCAGCCAGGCGGTTTTCCCCTCCGGGGTGTTGCATATGTATGATTATATGTTTTTTTATAATAATTTAAAGGAAAATACCGCGCGCCGCGCCGCCGCCTGGCGTGCGGCGTTCGCTTCGGATGCCCATTAAAGCTCCGGTATTTTGGCCGGGGCTGTTTGCCTTGTTGGGCCGTCTTGGGCAGGAATGGCGGCCTATGCCTTCTAATATATGTTGCTTGTATATTTTAGCGGCGGCCCGGATGTTCTTGGGTGGCGTTTTTGGAGGAAGGTTGTGTCGTTTTTTTTTTTTGTTAAAATGTTCCATGAGACATTTATTTTTATATAAGGAGTCCCCCCATGTGGCAAGTGTTTTGCTCTCTTTTAAAGCGTGATAAATGGATCATTTTGATGACAGTTTTCCTGATTCATGTCGGGCTGAGTCTTGGGAAAGAGAACCAAGTCATCAACACGTTTTTTTTGTACGGTGGTTTTCTAATAGTAGATCTTCTTCTGTATCTAATCAATCGCAGACAATATTTTTGGCAGAGAGCATTGACCTGCGGTTATGGAACACAGACGGCAACTTTTATTATGCTGTTTTTCGCGCTAGGAGCAGGGCATATTCTTCTGTTGGCGGTTTATTTTTTAATAGGTGCGGGGTTTCTTTTTGGGAGGCCGCTTTTAATTGTGACGGCGTTAATCAGTGAGGTTGAAAAGGTTAGTTGTATGGAGGGTTGTAAGCGCAGCATTTGTGAGTATGGGTCCATTTTTTTTATTGTTTTGCTGAATTTTGTGATTGGTATTCCTCTGGTGGTGGTAGGATTCGTTGTAGAACTTATCAGGGAACACCATGAAGGCCTGTCCCTGTTTGTGCCCCTGCTTATTGACTGTCCCCTGCTGATGAATATCCTTATTACGTATATGATAACGGCCTTGGCCATGGATTTACTCGGAGTGTCCGCCGATGCCTTCGATGCAAAAAATCGGCCCTATCCCTCTGCCCTGTCCGAGGCGGAAATACCTCCCGCTCAGGTGAAACAATTTTTTGATATTTTGCTTACGCGGGATAAAGAAAAAATAGGCCAATTGCTTTCAGTGCAGCCGGTTTTGGTGCGCATTGCCTGGCCGGATAACGGCAATACCCCGCTGCATGTAGCGGCGCTGAACGGCTGGGAAGATATCGTTCAACTCTTGCTGGAGGCGGGCGCGCCGGTCGGCGCTAAAAACAAAGTCGGACGGAGCCCGGCGCAGCTGGCCGCTGAGCGCGGGCATGAGGCTTTGGCTAAATTATTGCAAGATAAGGACATCCAACATACGTAAAACACCGAAATATATCCTAAAAGCAATCAAAATCCGCTTGGTTTGCCGGGCGGATTTTTGTTATAATATATACAAGAGCCGCGGATAAGACATTGCAAAAAGGGTTGCAAGAGGGCGGTTCTTATTGATAAAATATCAATAGCAGTACCCAGATTTTAAACGCCAACCATTGACGCCTCCGTCGGAGAACGACGGGAGAGGTGTCTGTGGCTGTCGCTTTCTCTGTCTAAAAATATTTTATTTTTGACGGAAAGAGGCAGTAAAGAAAGCGTTTGAAAACAGGCAAAAAAATGAACCTGACGAAAGAACAGAAGAAACAAAAGTCCCTGGACTTGTCTTCCGAAATCACCAATGCCGGCACCATTTTCTTCACGGCCTATCAGGGCCTGAAGTTTGTGGATATGGC
>CALUXH010000111.1 GCA_944324695.1 uncultured Elusimicrobiales bacterium
TAATAATTTCTTCGGGCTTGTTCATATAAAATCTAAAAAATCCCGCCTTGTTTTTGGCAAGGCGGGATTACAGATATAGGTCTTATTTGCGTTTCTTAGCCAACGCTTCTTTGGCGGCAGCCTGCGCAGCGGCCAAACGTGCTATAGGCACGCGGCACGGAGAGCAGGAAACGTAGCTGAAGCCTTCGCGGTGGCAGAACTCCACGCTTTCGGGGTCGCCGCCGTGTTCGCCGCAGATACCGATTTTGAGGTTCGGTTTAGACTCGCGGCCTTCGGCTACGGCGTGCTCAATGAGCATACCCACGCCGCGCTGGTCCAGCGTCTGGAACGGATCGGCTTCCAAAATGCCCTGTTTGAGGTATTCGGGCAGGAAAGAACCGATGTCGTCGCGCGAGAAGCCAAAGGTCATCTGCGTCAGGTCATTGGTGCCGAAGGAGAAGAAATCCGCCTCCTGCGCCACGTCATAAGCCAGCACCGCCGCACGCGGGATTTCAATCATGGTGCCCACGGAGAAGTTGAGTTTTTTGACTTTGGTCTTGGCTACCACTTCTTCATATACTTGGCGGATAATGGCTTTCTGCTTGACGATTTCGTTAACGTCGCAGGTCAGCGGAATCATCACTTCCGGCACGGCTTTGACGCCTTCTTTAATCAGTTCGGCGGCCGCTTCAAAAATGGCGCGGGACTGCATTTGCGTAATCTCCGGATAGGTTACACCCAAGCGGATACCGCGGTGGCCCATCATCGGGTTGACTTCATGCAGGCCGGCGGCGCGTTCTTGGAACGTAGCCATGTTGATTCCGAGCGCTTTGGCCAGTTCCTGCTGTTTGGCGGGCAGAGTCGGCACAAACTCATGCAGCGGAGGATCCATTAAGCGGATGGTTACGCTGTAGGGCGCCATGGCCTTAATGGTTTCCTTGATGCTTTTCTTCATGTACGGGAAAAGTTCGTTTACCGCTTTTTTGCGTTCTTCTTCGTTGCCGGAAAGAATCATTTTGCGCAGAATGAAGAGCGGCGCGTAGGGGAAGTGGCCATATAACATTTGTTGAAGGCGGAACAGCAAGATGCCTTCGGCGCCGAATTTGCGCGCATTGGCGGCGTCTTCGGGCGTATCGGCGTTGGCGCGGACTTTCATGGTGCGCACAGAATCGGCCAGTTTTAAGAAAGCGGCCAGGTTTTTGTTGCCTTCGCCGGCGGCCAGCATTTTCAGCGCGCCGTCATACACCCAGCCTTTTGTGCCGTTTAACGTGATGCTGTCGCCTTCTTTATAGGTTTTGCCGCCCATTTTGACGGTTTTTTTGGCGTTGTCCAATTCCAGTTCACTGCAGCCTACGATGCAGCATTTGCCCCAACCGCGCGCCACCAAGGCCGCGTGGGAGGTCATGCCGCCGCGTTGGGTCAGAATACCCGCCGCCGCGCGCATACCTTCAATGTCTTCGGGGTTGGTTTCTTCACGGATCAGAATGGCGTTTTCTCCGGCGGCTTGCAGTTTGATGGCGTCGTCGGAATTAAAAACGATTTTGCCGCACGCTCCGCCCGGGCCGGCCGGCAGGCCTTTGGCCACGGGTTTTACGCCCGCTTCGGCCTTGGGGTCAATGGCCGGCAAGAGCAATTCGCCCAGCTGGTGCGGGGTCACGCGCAAAACGGCGGTTTCTTTGTTAATCAGGCGTTCTTTAAGCATGTCCAGCGCCATCTGCACCGCCGCGGTGCCGTTGCGTTTGCCCACGCGGCACTGCAACATCCACAGCGTGCCGTGTTCAATGGTAAATTCAATATCCAGCATGTCGTGGAAATGTTTTTCCAGACGTTTCTGTATGGCGTCCAATTCCTTGTACACTTTGGGCATGACTTTTTCCAAGGTGGGCAGGTGCGCGGAATGGGCGTTGGCGGACCATCTGTTCATCGGGGAGGGGGTGCGGATGCCGGCCACCACGTCTTCGCCCTGGGCGTTGATGAGATATTCGCCGTAGAAGTGGCTGTCGCCGTTGCCCGGGTTGCGCGTAAAGGCCACGCCGGTGGCGGAAGTGTCGCCCATGTTTCCAAACACCATGGTCTGCACGTTCACGGCCGTGCCCCAATCGTGCGGGATATTTTCAATGTTGCGGTAGGCAATAGCGCGTTTGCCGTTCCAGGAGGCAAACACCGCGCCGATGGCGCCCCAGAGCTGCTCGGTCGGATTGTCGGGGAATTCTTTGCCCAACACTTTTTTGACCGTTTTCTTAAATTCGCCGCAAAGTTTTTTGAGCTCTTCGGCCGGGATTTCCGTGTCGTCATGAACGCCGAGTTTTTCTTTGACCTGCTCCATCATGCCGTCTAAGATTTTGCGTATGCCCTCTCCGTCTTTCGGTTCAATGCCGGCGGCCTTTTCCATTACCACGTCGGAATACATCATGATCAGGCGGCGGTACGCGTCATAAACGAAGCGTTCATCGCCGGTTTTGGCAATCATGCCCGGAATGGTTTTTTCCGTCAGGCCGATGTTCAAAATCGTTTCCATCATGCCCGGCATGGACGCGCGCGCGCCGGAGCGCACGGACACGAGCAGCGGGTTTTTCTCGGAGCCGAACTGTTTTTTGGTCAGTTTTTCCACTTTTTTAAGGTTGGCTTCTACGTCGGCTTTTAAGGTTTTGGGGTAGGTTCTTTTGTTGTTCCAGTAGTAAGTGCAAACTTCGGTAGTAATGGTAAATCCGGGAGGGACGGGCAGTTTTAAGGTTCCGGCCATTTCGGCCAGGTTGGCGCCTTTGCCGCCCAAAAGTTCTTTCATTTTTCCGTTTCCGTCAGCTTTTCCGCCTCCGAAAGCGTACACCATTTTAGCCTGCTTTTTGGCCGCCGCTTT
>CALUXH010000112.1 GCA_944324695.1 uncultured Elusimicrobiales bacterium
ATATCAACCGAGCCTTACAAATCTTTGAAACCATTAATGAACGCGGTGTTGGGTTAAATCCATTAGATTTGATTAAAAACCGTTTATTTTGTCATATCGACAAAAAAGATTTTAAAATCCTAAAAGATAAGTGGCAAGAAATATTCAAACTGTTTCGTAAAAATGAAACACACAAATTGCGTTTTATCCGTTATTTTCTCATGGCCAATTTCCCGGATAAAATTGATTCCGGCATTTATAAAAATGGCATCCTAAGAACCGATGATATCTTTAATTTTACATCTAAGTTGGATAACATTAATGATCCCTATAATTTCTTGGATAATTTGTATCAAGCCGCATCTGATTACAATGGTTTTCTAGAAGGGAAACTCAATGGAGAAGACAATGACCAACTGCAAAATATTAACACCTTAAACGGTGGTTTATCTACATATATTATTGCCCTGTTGGCTGCTAAAAATTTGCCACGGCCCATTCTCAAGCATTTCATTAAACAAGTAGAATCTTTTATGTTCTTCTATATCATACCAGGGAATAATACTAACGCTTTAGAACGTGACTGTGCTAATTGGGCCAGGCAAATACATAGTTTGAGCAAAATCCAAAATGAAGAAGAACAGCTGGCCGCCTATAATAAATTTATTACTGACGCTTTAATAAATCCAACTCAACAAAAGATGGATAATTTTGACGATTATTTTAAACGTTTGCAAATGGGAAAAAACAGAACGCGTACGCGTTATATTTTGAATAAAATAAGTCTATATGTACAGGAGAAATGGAATGGTCATGCCTGCCCCAACCAATTGTTTAAAGACTTGGACATAGAGCATATTTTACCCGATCACCCGAAAGGAGCCTTAAGAAAAGAATTTGGAGAAGAAATATATGAAGAATACAAGAATAGGTTAGGAAATCTGACCTTACTAGAAAAACCACTTAATATCTCTTTGGGTAATGATTTTTTCGAAAACAAAAAACAGAGATATGCAACAGAAACTAACTGCGTATTCACGAAAAGCATCGCTGGTCTATCAGTAACAACCGGGACTACGAGCCAGCATGGCCAGTTTTTCCAAAACTTACCCCATTGGAATACTTGGACAAAGGAATCCATTGAGCAACGCCAAGAATTGCTATTAAAATTAACAAAAGAGGTCTGGCCTTTAGAGAAGTTAAATCTCTAAATAAAACTCCCCGGGTTGCCGCCCAGGGTTTATTATGAGCGGTGGTAAACAAGTCTCAATTATTAATTGAGACTTGTTGTTTTACAACAGATAAGCGAAGAATATTCTTTGCATACTTAGGGATGATAATTTTGACATCCTTCTTTAAAACAAGGCAAAGAAACTCCTTCCGTATCTTTATTCTTGTAAACGCATTCCAAACAGTTATAATGAGCTTCATCTTCTTGCTTTAACAATTTACGAATATCTCCAATAATATTTTTCAGTTCCAACGGGTTATATAACAAAAAAGGCCACCCTTCAAAATGAGATCCACTATTTGAGGCTCTAATAATTTTAGAAATTAAGGGAAAATCACTTTCGCGAATTTTCTTTTCCCATGGAATTCCACCACCAGGAAGTTTAAAAGCATAAAACATTTCTAAGAAACGACGCATCACATTAGCAATAATAAAAAGGGTTTCTTTTTCTGTTTCCCCTTCCATATCTCGCAACAAACAATATAAGTAATTATATTCTGTTTTATAATTGGAAATTATTTTAGGCATTTTTAACAACACAGACCCCTCTTTCTTACGATCCATGAAAAAATGTCCCGCATTTTTAAATATCGTTTGTTTTCGATTAGAAAAAAACTGATAGAAACGATAATTATGAGTCGTAATAAATATTTGAGAAGTTTTTGGAACAATTTCATCGCAAACCAAAGAGAAACTAGAATACAAATTATTTTCGTCCAAGCTAGAAACAGGATCATCAATAAACACAATTGGAAATCCTTCCGTTTTGCTAGATTGAAGTTTAACTAAAAAATATATTAAAGCAATGAGGGTACGTTCTCCCTCACTTAAAAATGTAGCATTTTTCTCCCCTCTCATTAAGCAAAATCGTGTTCTTTCCTCATCCTGTAATAGAGAAATGGATAAAATATTATTGGGACTTAATATCGTTGCCAAATATTTATTTATGGAATCTACTGCTATTTTCGTATTGCTGATAGTAGTTCGTAAAACATTTTGTTCCTTAAGATTTTCGCGTATCGCAGACGTCAACTCCAAGAGACGTTTTTCTAAACCTATTTTTTCATTAGTCAACGGTTGAATTTCTTGTTCATAAGAGGATCGTAAAGAACCTAAATAACTTTTACGCGCAGCCTCTTTGCGCTGCGATAAATTCTCTTTTTGTTCATTATGAGAAGAAATTAAATTATTATATCGCTCAATGGCTACCTCTAAATTTTGAATAACCATTTCAAGATTTTCTGGATAAGAATAAGTATTTTGTGGCAATTGTTCTTTATTGTTTAATGTAACATGAATAGTTTCCAATATTTTGTTATATTCTTCTATTTTGTTATGGACATCCGATATTATGTTTTCGCGTTCTCTCAAATTAGAATAAAACATCGTCTTTGTATAAATTTTTTCTGAATCTAGTTTCATTAACTTATCTCTATATAAAGCGATTGACGTTTTAAAATTATTATACTCGTCGGAAAAATGTTTATTAAGTTCCATAAATACTTCTTTGCTAATATCATTTCCACAAAATAAACATTTTGTTCTTCCGGCATGTAATGCTAGCCCTTCTTTTACCCAAGATTCTGCTTTATAGTTATTTATCAATCGCTCTAAAGTTTCTCCTGGAGAAATCGTTTTTTCTAAAATATTCTTCAATTCCTTCACATTGCAAATAGAATATTCATACTTATCCAGAGAATCTTTATCTTCGGCTGAACTTTGATACATATTTAAATATTGCTGCAAAATGTCTTCTGCCAAAATTTCCCTGCTACTTTCTTTCAAAAAATTATTTCTATTAAAAACACCTAGTCGAAGAGCCTCTTTGGCTCTCTTGGCATATTCTGTTCCTTTATCATCAATTTCTTTCTCTTTTATCTTTAATTGATAAAGAACATGATCCAATTCGATCTGTTTTGCTTGTTCCTCCTTCTTTAACGTATCCAGTTTTGTAATTGACTCATTATGTTCCTTACCAATACCAATAATAGAATTTGCAGAAGGCTGGTCCCCATCAAATATAATATTTTCTTTAATAAAATCCTGATTAAAAACTAATATCCTTATTTTATCTAGATTGCGTTCGGTAAAGTTACCACTATCAGTAAAAAAAGTAAAAGATGCCCCCGAATACTGACTAGGTATTTCTTTATTATAAAAGCAACCAAATAAACGGGATAACGTCGTTTTACCAGAATAATTCCATCCCAATATAATATTCTTATCTTTAAAAAGCAATTGTTCAGGCTGCGTAAAATCTTTTAATATCCCAAAATTTTTTACCTGGATTTTATTAATTTTCATATACTCTCCATAAAACTATATAATTTTATATTATAATATAGTTCAATAATACTATAACATGCTCACTATTTCTATATAAAAACAAATCAGATGTTAAAAATATAAAATTATAATCCTGTGTAATAGGATAACTATATTTTTATTAAAAAACATATATGAGCACAATATCTACTGAAGACAAAAAATACTTAGACAATGATCTGCGACAACAACACCGTGGGTGAATTCTTCGTTTCACAGGAGAAACCTTCCCTCGGCTTTTCCAAGAACAAGGAATTAATATCAACAAAACAAAATATACAGTTTTAGGTACTAGCTAACAAAATAGGTTTGATAGATTTTTAGAAATTGAAGACAATCAAACCGTCGCTCTTGTTATTTCAAGTTTAGCTTCTCAGTTTCGAAACAAAGAATTAGTAGGTACTATCTCTGTCAAATTTAGTGAAGGTTTAGAAAAATTATCCAAACGCTTCTTATACAACCTCATAAGAAATCTTCTTCCATAAGTAATACAGACATTTCTGTAAGTATTCATCCAGACTTATGCCACCATATAATCCGATATCTTTATAGAGAAGATTATTTTACTGCATTACAAGAATCTTATAAACTCGTAAGACAAAAATTAAAATCAATAGTTGGAAAGAAAGAGCAACTACAGCTTTTGGAGAACAGGCCACCCGCATGGAGTTTTAAAAGGTCCTATTTGGGATGGAGCCTCCTAAAGGCACACCAGAATTTGACTCTTATAAAGGGTATGCCTATCTTCATCTGGCAATTCTGTTCTTAAGAAATGAACGAGCGCATTCTTTAGTCAAAGATACAAATATAAACCTTGTTCTTCACTTTATAACATTAGCCAGTTTAGCTTATATACTCATTTATAACCCCAAAATACAGTCCCCTGCATAAGGTTTCAGAATCTAAAACAAGTAATTTTGTTTTACTAAATAGCAAAAAACATATTACACATACAAAATTTCTTTAAGCAAGCTGCTTATCTCTTTTTTATTTACCGATTCCATCCTATATATGTCTGCCATATATCCATATTTCCTGTAGAAATATTTTTATTCTTCATTATTTGCGTTATAAAATTTTCATTATTCTTAGATTTACCTAAAACAAATATAAAAAATGAAAGGGGGAGAAATCTCCTTGTAAAAAGATCCTGTCTAATGACCTCATTTGGTTGTTTCTCACCGACTGAGAAGCTTTGAATCTGTTTTACAAAAGAATCAACAGCCTTATTAAAATTCTTGCATTTCTTAATTACATTTGCGTCGTTTGTATCAGCTTGTAATCTAGTTTCTAGCAAAATATGTAGAAAATTCATTACAAAGCAATCATCATGGAAAGAGCCAAAGTTAGAAGCAGAGAGAGAAATCTTATAAATCCTTTCTTTTCTATAAAAAATACAATCTTTTGCATCGAGACAAATTTTTCCACTTTTCATTAATACTTCTTGTACTTTATTAGCTTGAATTTGAGAATTTAACAAGGAACCTATTAAATCAATCAATATCTCAAGTGGCTGACCACTTTTAGAAGCCCGCGTAAAAGCTTTCTTTTTAAACTCACAACAAAAGATTCGCCGCCTATCTCGTATAATTAGATCTGCTTCTCCACTGGAAAACTCTCCTTCATGAAAACTTATCTTTTTCTTATGAAGTTTTTTATAGATAAATTTCTCAATATATCCACCAGTTTTATCATCAATACATATCTGCCTGTTATTTCGTAAATTTAATAAAAAAGCTTCGTAAATGTTCGCTGCACAAAGGAATTTATTTACTAAGACAAATTCATCTTCTGTTAATTTAATAAAAGGTTTAAACATAAAATTAACTTTATCAAATGCTGTAGGAGTATCAAACTCCTTATTTATCTCCAGAATATTATGTGAAAATGCAGTGATAAAATGACGCACCTGTTCATATGGGAGAGATAAAATAGAAGAAATTTTCTTTGCGGAGAAAATCAAACACCCTAAAGAAGGGGGTTCAAAAAGATACTGTAATATCTGTTTGGTTTCTTGAATATTAAGATGAAATGTTTCTAAAAAGATCTTTTGTGGCACATTTTCAAAAATACCTAAAGCTATTTCTATTGCCAAACTTGGATTTTCCTGTAAAAAACAAAAATTTGAATCAAAAAAAGCATAATTAAAAAGAGCCTCAAACAATTTTTCTTTACTAAGGAATATATCTTCAAAATAAATGTAGGATTCCACATCATATATAGAAAGGAGCGTGCGCGCCTTTTGAAAGCAATCACGAACCAACATCTCTAAATTTGATTCAGACGTTTTTATGCCCGTATAGGAAATATTTTTCAAACATAAATTTATCAAGAAACCAAACGGAATGCTTGCTCTTTCTTTCCCTTGATAAAGATTTCTATTTACTATATACCGTGATAATGTTGCATTATATTGCTGGCACTTAAATATTTTATCTAATAACTTTCCAGCCCCAATATTTTGAATATCTTTTTCAATTTCGGAAACCTCTTTGTGTATAATTTTATCATGTGGATCAAATGATATTCCATCTAAATTAATTTTTACTTTTAATCCCTTTGAAATAAAACTTTTTATATTTTTTGCTACGATACCCATTCTTGCTCCAAGATATCTTGTACCCGCAACAGGATCTTCAGCTATTTGTTTTTTGGTAGCTATAATTAATTGCTTCCATTCTTTCATATCTGAAAAAGGTCGAAAATTTTTAGTATTATCTGCAGCATAGTCTATTCTTGTCGCAATCTCATAATATGGAGAGACAACTTCATCGAAAATTAGTTTCTTTCTCAGAAAATAAACTATTATTTGTTTTATAAGACCACGTTGAATCCCACCTGTGTCTATCAGGATTTGCTTAATAGCATCGCCAAAAGATATCAGCGTAACATCACTTTGATTTGTAATATTACAAATCTCTATAAAATCTTGAAGTTCTTTTTCCATTTAGATTTTTCTCTTAAAACTGTGTTTTGTAGAATCTTGAATTTTATAAAAGTATTAATTCCTATCTATGACTTTTTAATAGCTTATTACATTGCTATATATTGTAAAATATTCCTCTGATATTTTAGATTATTTAGGCACAACATAATAATTTCCCTGTTATTATTTTAGGGAATTTGGGTAAATTATACAGGGGCGGCACTATACAGCAGGCCGCCCCTTTCCTTATGTAATAGGACTAAAAAGCACCAATTCCCTGTATTTTCCCTGCTTATCAGGGAATTTATCTGA